>NZ_JABULD010000423.1:0-7435 GCF_014060985.1 Pseudomonas sp. MD195_PC81_125 | reverse complement strand
CTTGTTTTTCAAAAGCAAAAATCTAAAGATCGCACCTGCGGCAGCTCCTACAGGGGTCTGGTTTAGAGGCCTTCCTCGAGCACCCGATCCAGCATGTCGACAAAGAAATCCACACTGCGCCGCGAGGTGACCATCGGCGGTTTGATCTTGAGAATGTTCAGGTCATCCCCGGTCGGCTGCATGAAGATCCCCAGCTCGCGCAGGCGATCGCACAACAGCGTGGTCTCCTCGGTGGCCGGCTCCAGCGTCTCGCGGTTGCGGATCAGCTCCACCCCCAGATAGAAACCCGAACCATGCACCGCGCCCACCAGCGGATGTTTATCGATCAAGGCTTCCAGGCACGCCTTGAAATGCCCGCCCACCACCCGGGCGTTTTCCCAGAGCTTTTCTTCTTCCATCACATCCAGCACCGCCATGCCGATCTGGCAGCTCACCGGACTGCCGCCGGCCGACGAGAAGAAATAACCTTCAGCTTCCAGTGCCTCGGCGATTTCCCGACGCGTGATCACCGCGCCCAGCGGCTGACCGTTGCCCATGCCCTTGGCCATGCAGATGATGTCCGGCACCACGCCTTGCTCTTCGAAGCCCCAGAAGAAGTGGCCCATGCGCCCGTAACCGACCTGAACTTCGTCGGCGATGCACACCCCGCCCTGGGCCCGTACCAGCGCATAGACCTGTTTCAGATAAGTCGGCGGCAGCGAGATACCGCCAGCGTTGCCATACACCGGCTCGCAGATGAACCCGGCCAGTTGACGCCCCTGCGCGGCGATTTTCGCCAATTGCGTTTCGACGCTGCGTACATAATCCGGCGCAGAATCCAGGCCACGGAATTCGCCACGATAGAGGTTCGGCGCGGTCACCGGATGTACCCAGTCCGGACGGCTTTCCAGCGCTCGCGGGTTGTCGGCAACCGACGTCGACACCGCATCGGCGCCGACCGTCCAGCCGTGATAGGCCTCCAGCACGCTGAGCATGTCGCGGCCGCCGCTGTAGGCCCACGCCAGCCGGATCGCCAAGTCGTTGGCCTCACTGCCGCTGTTGACCAGAAACACCCGGTCCATGCCTTCCGGCGCCAGTTTCAGCAAACGCTCGGAAAACTCCGCCACCGCCGCATAGTTGAAGCGCGAGTTGGTGTTGAGCAGCGACCACTGCCGCGCCGCCACCTGCGCCATGCGCGGATGACCATGGCCAAGCACTGCGACGTTGTTGAGCATGTCGAGGTAGGAGCGACCCTGCATGTCGATCAGGTGATTGCGCCAGCCACGCTCGATGCGCGGTGGATCGACGTAATAATGTTTTTGCGTGCGGGCGAAACTGGCGTCACGTCGTTCGAGCAGGGTTTTGGCGTCCAGCTCCGGTTCGGCATCGCAGGCCAGCCCTAGCAGCGTGGCTGGCGAAGGACACAATGCCTGCCACGCGGCCGCGCGCGAAGGGCTGCAGAACAACGGCGCATCCAGCGACGCAACGCGGCTCAACTGCACCTTCAACGGGCCTTCGACGGAACCCAGCACCTGACCTTTGACCAGCGCCGCGCCACTGTGCAGCGAGGCGCTCACACCCCACAGGCGCACGCTGAGCCGGGGTCCGTCGAGTTGCAACACACCGTCCGCCGCGTGATGCAGCACACCGGCAAACGGCGCTTCCACCGCCGAACCCTGCGGCACGCGCAACTCAACGTGCAGCGGGAACGTCTGGGGCTCGACCGCACTGTCCGGTCGCGTCTGCGACAGGCGATATTGTCCGTAACGGCTCGCCGCCAGACCATGCGCGGCAGCGGCTTCGGTCAGCAACCGTTGATCAATGCCCGGTTGCTCCCAGTTGCCCGCTTCGAAGTGCGGACTCAGGACGCCAAGATCGATCAGCGCAAACTCCCGCCCGACCAGTTCCGGCAGCAGCGGCGCGAAACCTTCACCGCCAATGGCCGGCAGCGGCTGGCCGACTGCCGTGAGAATCGCCGCCTCCATCAGCGCCAGCGGCACCGAAGTCGCTACGTGGAAGATTTCCCACTCATGTTCAAGGTTGTCGCGGCTATAGGTGTTGCCCGGATCGATGCTGACCTGTTGCTCGCCACTGAGCACCAGCACCGCCGCCCGCGCCACGATCAACGGCCACAACGCCAGCAGCTCTTCATGTTGCAGCGGATTGACCGCGTGATAGGCCTGCACCGCCGGCAGAATCACAAACGGATCGCCGCCGGCATGGTGCAGCAGCGCCGCGCACGTCACCGACAGGTCAGTGATGCGCCAGGTGCGCACCAGATCACCGAAGTCGATCACGCCCTGCAATTGCCAATGACGCTTGGCATCGCGTTGCCAGACCGCATTATCGTCAGTGATGTCCATGTGGATCGCCTGCACCGGCAGCTTGTCCTGCAACGGCTGCAAGCGACGTTCGGCCTGCTCGGCGGCGCCTGCGATCAGTGCGCGCTGGCGTTCATCGTTGATCACCGGCAGCAGGTGGCTGATCAGCGCACTGGCATGGCGCGCGTCCCATTGCAGCGTGCGCTGCAGGCCCGGGTGATCGAAGCCGGCCAGGGCCAGATCCATCTCGCCACACAGCTGACCGAAACCGGCCACCACATCGTGGCCCAAGTGATCAAGATGCGTCAGCGGCTGACCTTCGATGTAGTCCAGCAGCCGCACATGCACCGGCTCGCCATCGGAGTCCAGCGACAGCAGATCCGCGCCATTGCTGGCCGGGATCACCCGGGGTACGTGCACTGACGAGTGTTCGGCAAGGTATTTGAGGCCTGCATGCTGAGCCTGCAACTCCACCAGTGCATAGTCGCCGCGGCAGATTTTCAGGACAAAGCGCCCGAGTTCACTGTCGACCCGATAGTTCAGATCCTGCTGACTGCCCAGCGCCTGTAACGTGCCGCTGAGCCCGTAATGCTCCGCCAACCACTGCCGGGCCTGCGCCTCAGAGACCTGTGGGCTGGGCAAACTGGCGCGATGAATCAACGTGGCAAGCGGCATGGGACGACCCCTGAAATTTTATTAGGCGCCTATATCGCCATTGCTACAGACGATGCGCAACCCCCGACCGGAGATATTCAAGCGCTCGCATCCGCCGGCACTTTGCGCAAGAATGTCGGCCATTCACACCTATCTGGAAAAACCTCATGAATGTAATCACCACCGATCTGCCCGGTGTTCTGATCATCGAACCCAAGGTATTTGGTGACGAGCGCGGCTTCTTCTACGAGAGTTTCAACGCCAAGGCGTTCCAGGAAGCGACCGGTCTGGACACCCAGTTCGTGCAAGACAACCATTCGCGCTCGCAGAAAGGCGTGCTGCGCGGTCTGCATTACCAGCTGCAAAATACCCAGGGCAAACTGGTTCGGGTCACTGCCGGCGAAGTGCTTGATGTGGCGGTGGACATTCGCCGCAGCTCGCCGCACTTCGGCAAATGGGTTGCCGTACGCCTGTCGGCCGAGAACCACCGCCAATTGTGGGTGCCGGAAGGTTCGCCCATGGCTTCGTGGTACTGAGCGAGTTCGCCGAATTCCTCTACAAGACCACCAACTACTACGATCCATCGTCCGAGCGCAGCATTCGCTGGGACGACCCCGCGCTGGGCATCGACTGGCAACTGGACGAAGCGCCGAAGCTGTCGGCCAAGGATCAGGTCGGCGCGCTGCTCAAGGACGCTGACGTCTTCGCCTGAGCCTGGGCATAATGCGCCTGTTCACTCAGGCGCATCCGGCTCATGAAACCTACCCTTCCCCGCAGACCCCGCTGGCGCAGCCTCGCTCTGCTGGCCCTGTGCCTGGCGCCGCTGCTATGGCCGCTTGAGCATCTGGCCGAGCGCTATTACCGCAGTGAACTGGCCGGGCAAAACCGCCAGACCCTCGACCTCTACGTTGCCAACCTGCTGGGTACCCTGCACCGTTATGAAGTGTTGCCGCAGATTCTCGGCGACCTGCCGGCCCTGCGCGCCGTACTCGGCGCACCGGACGACGGCGTTACCCAGGGCAATGCCAACCGCCTGCTGAAAAACATCGCCGCACAGACCGGCGCCGAAGTCATGTACCTGATGGACACCAGCGGCCAGACCCTGGCGGCGTCGAACTGGGACAAACACGACAGTTTCGTCGGACGCAATTTCGCTTTCCGTCCGTATTTCAGCGAAGCCATGGCTGGGCGTCTGGGACGCTTCTTCGGCCTCGGCACTACGTCGGCCAAACGCGGTTATTTCTTCGCCGCCGCCGTGCGCAATGGCGAAAAAATCATCGGCGTGCTGGTGATCAAGGTCGACCTCGATCACACCGAAAGCCTGTGGGGCAAAACCCCGGAACAACTGTTGGTGACCGACCATAACGGCGTGGTCATCCTCACCTCGCGTCCGGAGTGGCGTTTTCGTTCGACCCGGACATTGAGCGACACCGAACGCTCGGCGATCACCGCGATCCTGCCCTATCCGACCCGCGAGCCGCGTCCGCTGAACCTCAGCGAAAACGCCTGGTTGACGCAGACCGTGAACATCGCCGAAACCGGCTGGAGCGTCAGCATCCTTGCCCCGCGCACGCTGATCGATCGTCCGGTGCGCACCGTTGTCGCCATCGGTGGCGCCACGCTGTTGGTGGTGATGCTCCTGCTCGGTTTGATGATGCAGCGCCGTCGACATTACCTGGAACGTATTGCCTTCGAAGCCAAGGCCCGCCGTGAACTCGAAGGCCGGGTGGCGGAGCGGACCAGCGATCTGGAAGGTCTCAACCGCCGCCTCAAGCAGGAAGTGCTGGAGCGCGAACAGGCGCAGCAGGAGCTGGTACGGGCTCAGGACGATCTGGTCCAGGCCGGCAAACTCTCGGCACTGGGCACGATGTCGGCGAGCATCAGCCACGAGCTCAACCAGCCTCTGGCGGCGATCCGCAGTTACGCGGAAAACGCCGAAGTGCTGCTTGATCACCAACGCACCGAAGACGCCCGTGGCAACCTCAAACTGATCAGCGAACTGACCGGGCGCATGGCCTCGATCATCGCCCACCTGCGTGCCTTCGCCCGCCGCGACCGTCATGCTCCGGAAAGCGTGGCCCTGCAACCGGCGCTGGATGATGCATTGGCATTGCTGGCCAAGCGGCGCCGCAGCATGGAAGTCGAGCTGATCCGCGACCTGCCCGCCGCCACCCTCTGGGTCGAGGCCGGGGAAACCCGACTGCGCCAGGTGCTCGGCAATCTGCTGGCCAACGCCCTCGATGCGCTGACCGAAAAAGGCCCGCCGCGCAAACTGTGGCTGAGTGCCGAATCCACGGCCGAAGGCGTCAATCTGTACATTCGCGACAACGGCCCGGGCTTTTGCATGGAAGCCCTCGGCCGCGCCAGCGAGCCCTTCTACACCACCAAGACCCGCACTCAGGGCCTTGGTCTGGGGCTGGCGATCTGTGAAACCCTGATGCGCGCCTTCGGCGGCGAACTGTCGTTCGCCAACCACAAGCAAGGCGGCGCCTTGATCACCCTGCGGCTGCGCGCCGGTGCACCCGGGGTCAGCCTGCAACCGTCCGAGGATCGAAGTGCATGACCATCGACAATCGCATTCAGGTGGTGTTGATCGACGACGATCCGCACCTGCGTCAGGCCCTCGGCCAGACCCTGGACCTCGCCGGCCTGAAAATCCTTCCGCTGTCCGAAGCCAAAGGTCTCGCCGCGCAACTGGAGCGTGACTGGCCCGGCGTGGTGGTCAGCGATATCCGCATGCCAGGCATGGACGGCCTGGAACTGTTGAGCGAATTGCACGCTCAGGATCCGGAGCTGCCGGTGTTGCTGATCACCGGCCACGGCGACGTGCCGCTGGCAGTGCAGGCGATGCGGGCCGGCGCCTATGACTTTCTGGAAAAACCGTTCGCCAGCGATGCCCTGCTCGACAGCGTGCGCCGCGCCCTCGCCCTGCGCCGGCTGGTGCTGGACAACCGCAGCCTGCGTCTGGCCCTCAGCGACCGTAACGAATTGAGCGCGCGACTGGTCGGCCATTCGGCGCCGATGCTGCGCCTGCGCGAGCAGATCGGCGCACTGGCGGCGACCAAGGCCGACGTGCTGATTCTCGGTGAAACCGGCGCCGGCAAAGAGGTCGTGGCCCGTGCGTTGCACGATTTGTCGAGCCGGCGCAACGGCCCGTTCGTGGCGATCAACGCCGGCGCCCTGGCCGAATCGGTGGTCGAAAGCGAGCTGTTCGGGCATGAGCCGGGCGCGTTCACCGGGGCGCAGAAACGCCGGATCGGCAAGTTCGAATTCGCCAACGGCGGCACGCTGTTCCTCGATGAAATCGAAAGCATGAGCATGGACGTGCAGGTGAAACTGCTGCGCATGCTGCAAGAGCGGGTTGTAGAACGGCTGGGTGGCAATCAGTTGATCCCGCTGGACATCCGCGTCATCGCCGCGACCAAGGAAGACCTGCGGCAAGCCGCCGATCAAGGACGCTTCCGCGCCGACTTGTATTACCGCCTGAACGTGGCGCCGCTGCGCATCCCGCCACTGCGCGAACGCGGCGAAGATGCGCTGGTGCTGTTCCAGCATTACGCCGACGAAGCCAGCGCCCGCCATGGCCTGCCGCCGCACGAACTGCAACCGGCGCAACGCGCCTTGCTGTTGCGCCACACCTGGCCCGGCAATGTGCGCGAACTGCAGAACGCCGCCGAGCGTTTCGCCCTCGGTCTGGAGCTGGCGCTGGACAACAGTGGAAGTGAAGGCGGCGGCAGCGCCGTGGAAGTCATCAGTGGCGGCCTGAGCGAGCAGGTGGAAAACTTCGAGAAATCGTTGATTGCCGCCGAACTGGCGCGCTCCCACAGTTCGGTGCGCAGCCTCGCCGAAGCCCTGGGCATTCCGCGCAAGACCCTGCACGACAAACTGCGCAAGCACGGCTTGAATTTCGCCGACAGTAACACCCATGGAGACGACGCCGAATGAGCCGCGACAGTCGCTATCTGGAATCGGTACTGCATCACGACATTCCCCTGACCCGCGAGATGGGCCTCAAGGTCCTCGGCTGGCACGAGCAGCAATTGAGTCTGCACTTGCCGCTGGAGCCGAACGTCAATCACAAGAGCACCATGTTCGGCGGCAGTCTCTACTGCGGCGCGGTGCTGGCGGGTTGGGGCTGGCTGCACCTGCGCCTGAAGGAAGAAGGCATTGAAGACGGGCACATCGTGATTCAGGAAGGGCAAATCAGCTATCCGCTGCCCGTGACCGGTGATGCCACGGCGATTTGCCCGGCCCCGCAGGCAGCCGTCTGGAAGAAGTTTCTGGCGATGTATCAGCGCTATGGGCGCGCACGGTTGACGCTCAATACGCGAATCGTCAACACCGGGAGTGATGAAGATGCTGTGACGTTCAGCGGGCAATATGTTCTGCACCGCTGAAACAAAAGATCGCAGCCTTCGGCAGTTCCTGCAGGGAGATGCGAAATCCCCCTGTAGGAGCTGCCGCAGGCTTGCGATCTTTTT
>NZ_JABULD010000471.1:0-6234 GCF_014060985.1 Pseudomonas sp. MD195_PC81_125 | reverse complement strand
CACAATGTCCGTGTCAAGGCGACTTACCATGCCCACCGCCCTTTACCGCCTCATCCTCGCTATCGCACTGCTGTTGCCGATGACGGCCTTTGCCGGCGACGCCGAAGACTTCGTCGCCGCCAACCCCGTGCAACAGGCCAAACTGCTGGAAGCCTGGGCTGCGCAGCCCGAGCCGACGCGTGTCGAACTGATCAACGCCCTGCAACAAGGCGAATTGACCCTCGACGGCCAAACCAAAACCCTGCGCCTGAACAACCGCCTGCGGGGTCTGATCGACACCGCTTTGGCCAGCCACCAATTGCTCGCCGCCGACGCCAAAACCCGTCTGACCGCCGCGCAGCAATTGCAGAAAAGCGCGAAACCCGCGCAGCTGAAATTCCTCGACCAGCAACTGGCTGGTGAAAAAGACGAGAACGTCCACGCCGCCCTGAGCCTGGCGCTGGCCAACCTGCAACTGGTGGACAGCGACCCGGCGGTGCGTCTGGCCGCCGTACGCCTGCTCGGCGAAACCGGCGATCCGCTGGCCCGCACCCGCTTGGAAGGACTGCTCGAACCCGGCGTCGAAAGCGATGCCGGTGTACGTACCGCCGCCGAAACCAGCCTCGCGCAGGTCAAGCGCAAACTGCTGATCGGTGAAGTGTTGGGTCAAGCGTTCAGCGGCATGTCGCTCGGCTCGATTCTGCTGCTCGCGGCCCTCGGTCTGGCGATCACCTTCGGCCTGCTCGGGGTGATCAACATGGCCCACGGCGAGATGCTGATGCTCGGCGCCTACTCGACCTACGTGGTGCAGTTGCTGTTCCAGCGCTACGCGCCGCAGGCGATCGAGTTCTATCCGCTGATCGCGTTGCCGGTGGCGTTCTTCGTCACCGCAGCAATCGGCATGGCGCTGGAGCGCACAGTGATTCGTCACCTCTACGGCCGACCGCTGGAAACCCTGCTCGCCACCTGGGGCATCAGCCTGATGCTGATTCAACTGGTGCGCCTGCTGTTCGGTGCGCAGAACGTTGAAGTGGCGAATCCGGCGTGGCTGTCCGGCGGCATTCAGGTGCTGCCGAATCTGGTGCTGCCGTACAACCGCATCGTGATCATCGCCTTCGCCTTGTTCGTGGTGGTGCTGACCTGGCTGCTGCTGAACAAGACCCGCCTCGGCCTCAATGTCCGCGCGGTCACGCAGAACCGCAACATGGCCGCCTGCTGCGGCGTGCCCACCGGGCGCGTCGACATGCTCGCCTTCGGCCTCGGTTCGGGCATCGCCGGCCTCGGTGGCGTGGCGCTGAGCCAGATCGGCAACGTCGGCCCGGACCTGGGCCAGAGCTACATCATCGACTCGTTCCTGGTGGTGGTGCTGGGCGGTGTCGGCCAACTCGCCGGCAGCGTACTGGCGGCGTTCGGCCTGGGCATCGCCAACAAGATTCTCGAACCGCAGATCGGTGCGGTGCTCGGCAAAATCCTGATCCTCGCGCTGATCATTCTGTTCATCCAGAAACGTCCGCAAGGCCTCTTCGCACTGAAAGGACGGGTGATCGACTGATGAACCAGCCTCTACTTGTCACGGCCACGCAAAAGGCCGGCCCGAAACTCACCCTCGCCATCGGCGCGCTGATCCTCGCGCTGTTGATCGCCCTGCCGTTGCTCTCGCTGTTGCCGGCGGACAGCGCGCTGCATGTCTCGGCCTACACCCTGACGCTGGTCGGCAAAATCCTCTGCTACGCCATCGTTGCTCTGGCGCTGGATCTGGTCTGGGGGTTACGCCGGGCTGCTGTCGCTGGGCCACGGGCTGTTCTTCGCCCTCGGCGGTTATGCGATGGGCATGTACCTGATGCGCCAGGCCGCCGGTGACGGCTTGCCGGCGTTCATGACCTTTCTGTCATGGACCGAACTGCCGTGGTACTGGAGCGGCACCAGCAGTTTTATCTGGTCGATGTGTCTGGTGGTGCTGGCGCCGGGTCTGCTGGCGCTGGTGTTCGGTTTCTTTGCCTTCCGCTCGCGGATCAAGGGCGTGTATTTCTCGATCATGACCCAGGCCCTGACCTTCGCCGGCATGCTCCTGTTTTTCCGCAACGAGACCGGCTTCGGCGGTAACAACGGCTTCACCAATTTCCGCACGATTCTCGGCTTCGGCATCACTGAACCGGGTACCCGCGCGGTGCTGTTTCTGGCCACCGTGTTGTTGCTTGTGGCAAGTCTGTTCATCGGCTGGCGTCTGGCGCAGAGCAAGTTCGGCCGGGTGCTGACCGCGCTGCGCGATGCGGAAAACCGCCTGATGTTCTGCGGCTACGACCCGCGCGGTTTCAAGCTGTTCGTCTGGGTCTTGAGCGCGGTGCTGTGCGGTCTGGCCGGGGCGTTGTACGTACCGCAAGTAGGGATCATCAACCCCAGCGAAATGTCGCCGACCAATTCGATCGAAGCGGCGGTGTGGGTCGCCCTCGGCGGTCGCGGCACGCTGATCGGGCCGCTGCTCGGCGCCGGTGTGGTCAACGGCATGAAGAGCTGGTTCACCGTGGCGTTCCCTGAATACTGGCTGTTCTTCCTCGGCGCGCTGTTCATCGTCGTGACGTTGTATTTGCCCAAAGGCGTGATCGGCCTGCTGAAGAAACGAGGTGAACAATGAGAGTCACAGCGAGTGCTGAATTCATGCTTGAACCGGCGTTTTTCCCCGTAGAACCGAACAAGGACGAAGGCACCAGCCGTGACTCGATCGGCCTCGGCCAACGCGTCGGCCCCGGCCTCGACACCCGTCACGGCACGATCCTGACCCTGGAAGACATCAGCGTCAGCTTCGACGGTTTTCGCGCCCTGAACAATCTGAACCTGTACATCGGCGTCGGCGAGTTGCGCTGCATCATCGGCCCCAACGGCGCGGGCAAGACCACGCTGATGGACGTGATCACCGGCAAGACCCGCCCCAGCCACGGCAAGGCCTGGTTCGGCGAAACCCTGGATCTGACGCAAATGAGCGAAGTGCAGATCGCCCAGGCCGGGATCGGCCGCAAGTTCCAGAAACCGACGGTGTTCGAAGCGCTGAGCGTGTTCGAGAACCTGGAACTGGCGCAGAAAACCGACAAGTCGGTGTGGGCCAGCTTGCGCGCACGCCTGAGCGGCGAGCAGCGCGAGCGCATCAGCGAAGTGCTGGAAACCATTCGCCTGACCACCTCGGTCAATCGCCCGGCGGGCTTGCTCTCTCACGGCCAGAAGCAGTTTCTGGAGATCGGCATGCTGCTGATGCAAGACCCGCAACTGCTGCTGCTCGACGAACCGGTGGCGGGCATGACCGATGCCGAAACCGAATTTACCGCCGAGCTGTTCAAGTCGCTGGCCGGCAAGCATTCGCTGATGGTGGTGGAGCATGACATGGGCTTCGTCGGCTCGATTGCCGACCACGTCACGGTGCTGCATCAGGGCAGCGTGCTGGCGGAAGGGTCGCTGGAGCAGGTGCAGGAAAACGAGCGGGTGATCGAGGTCTACCTCGGCCGCTGATGATCCATCCCCTGTAGGAGCTGCCGAAGGCTGCGATCTTTTTTGATCTTTGCATYTTRAAAAACAGCATCAAAAAGATCGCAGCCTGCGGCAGCTCCTACAGATTTTTTATTCGCAGTTCTGCGCAATCTGCTTCTGCGCTTCGACAATGCGCTCCTGACGCTGCGCATCATCCAGCCGCCGTACTTGTCCCTCCACTTCCTCCCGCAAACGCGGATTGTTCTGCAATTGCGCCAGGTTCGTCCGTGCCTGTTCGCAAAATGCCTTGAGCTGCGCCTGCTGCTCCGCCACCTGTTTCTTCACCTTGTCGTCGATGGCTTTCTGATCGCCCAGCGCACCACTGCCAGGCATGGCGGCAGGTTTCGGTGGGGGCGAGGAGGGCGTCTGCACAGTCGTCGCCGGCAGCCCTTGCGGCGGCTGCGCATCGAAGTGCGTGACGCCTTGAGCGTCGACCCATTTGTAGATCTGAGCGGCCGAGCACCAGGGGCTGAGGCCGATCAGCAGAGTTAACAGAAGCGTTCGCATGCTGATTCCTTGGCAAAATTGCGCAATTGACGCTAACAGAGTAGCTGTTTTCAGGTTTTTTCTTGCGTTCTCATGTGCTTACCCACAATTAAGCACATTGACGGCTTGACTTGGAGAGGGCGAAACAGAAGAATCCAAAGTCCGCTGTAGAGGGACTGCCAGAAGCAGACCCACTCGGCAGATCATGAGGCGCCTATCCGCGTCGACCTGTTACACCCGCAACGCGTTACCTCGCGCTGGGTGGGAAAGGCCCGCAACACTTGGGACGATCCCAATACTTGCTCAGTCAGTGCTGACGTAGTCGGCGACCACCGTCGCTCATGCTCTGCCGAGAAGTAAACCTATTAAGACCCGCCCCTTTTTGTGGACGGTATTCTGGCGTTTTAGAGGTGAACAACGTGGAGCTTTTATCTGGCGGTGAGATGCTCGTCCGCTTCTTGCGTGACGAAGGCGTCAAATATATCTACGGGTACCCGGGTGGTGCTCTCCTGCATGTTTACGATGCCCTGTTCAAAGAACCGGAAGTGACCCACATTCTGGTTCGTCACGAACAAGCGGCGACCCATATGGCTGACGGCTACGCCCGTGCCACCGGTAAAGCCGGCGTGGTATTGGTGACTTCCGGTCCAGGCGCCACAAACGCCATCACCGGTATCGCCACCGCCTATATGGATTCGATTCCAATGGTGATCATTTCCGGTCAGGTGCCAAGCACCATGGTCGGTACCGACGCGTTCCAGGAAACCGACATGATCGGTATCTCCCGGCCAATCGTGAAGCACAGCTTCATGATCAAGCACGCCTCGGAAATCCCGGAAGTCATGAAGAAGGCGTTCTACCTGGCGCAATCCGGTCGTCCAGGCCCGGTCGTGGTCGATATCCCGAAAGACATGACCAACCCGGCCGAGAAGTTCGAATACGTTTTTCCGAAAAAAGCCAAGCTGCGCTCCTACAGCCCGGCCGTTCGCGGTCACTCCGGGCAAATCCGCAAGGCGGCAGAAATGCTCCTGGCGGCCAAGCGTCCCGTGCTCTATTCCGGTGGCGGCGTGATTCTGGGCAACGGTTCCGCACCGCTGACCGAACTGGCGAAAATGCTCAACCTGCCAGTGACCAACACCTTGATGGGCCTGGGCGGTTTCCCGGGTACTGATCGTCAGTTCATCGGCATGCTCGGCATGCACGGCAGCTACACCGCCAACCTGGCGATGCACCATGCCGACGTGATCCTGGCTGTTGGCGCACGTTTCGATGACCGTGTGATCAACGGCGCAGCGAAGTTCTGCCCGAACGCCAAGATCATCCACATCGATATCGACCCGGCTTCGATCTCCAAGACCATCAAGGCCGACGTGCCAATCGTTGGTCCGGTGGAGAGTGTCCTGACCGAAATGGTCGCGATCCTCAAGGAAATCGGCGAGACCCCGAACAAGGAGTCCGTGGCCAGTTGGTGGAAGCAAGTCGATGAGTGGCGCGGTGATCGCGGCCTGTTCCCTTATGAAAAGGGCGACGGCAGCCTGATCAAGCCGCAGACCGTGATCGAGACCCTGTGCGAAGTGACCAAGGGCGATGCCTTCATCACGTCCGACGTGGGCCAGCACCAGATGTTCGCGGCGCAGTACTACAAGTTCAACAAGCCGAACCGCTGGATCAACTCCGGTGGCCTGGGCACCATGGGCTTCGGTTTCCCGGCGGCCATGGGCATCAAGTTGAGCTTCCCGGATGACGACGTTGCCTGCGTCACTGGCGAAGGCAGCATCCAGATGAACATCCAGGAACTGTCGACCTGCCTGCAATATGGCTTGCCGGTGAAAATCGTCATCCTGAACAACGGTGTTCTGGGGATGGTTCGTCAGTGGCAGGACATGAGCTATGGCAGCCGTCACTCGCACTCTTATATGGAGTCGCTGCCTGACTTCGTCAAACTGGCTGAAGCCTACGGTCACGTCGGCGTGCGCATCACCGATTCGAAGGATTTGAAGTCGAAGATGGAAGAAGCGTTCGCCATGAAAGATCGTCTGGTGGTGATCGATATTTCGGTCGATACCAGCGAGCACGTCTATCCGATGCAGATCAAAGACGGCTCCATGCGCGATATGTGGCTGAGCAAGACGGAGCGTACTTAATCATGCGGCACATTATTTCCCTGCTTCTGGAAAACGAACCCGGTGCTTTGTCTCGCGTAGTCGGCCTGTTCTCGCAGCGCAACTACAACATTGAAAGCCTGACGGTGGC
>NZ_JABULD010000580.1:0-13952 GCF_014060985.1 Pseudomonas sp. MD195_PC81_125 | reverse complement strand
TTTTGTCGTTTCAGACCCTGATCACACCGTGTCCACCTTCAGCGAATGATCATTGAGCATGCCGCTGATGATCGTCGCCGTGTCGTGCCCGCCGGCCACCACGCCGCCCGCCCCCGGGGTCACCGCCGTAGTGGCTGGCGAGGTTGACGCCGGCCAGGTCGATGAAGTGCAGGTAGTCGTCGAGCGACGCGGTGGTGCCGTTTTCACCTTGCAGCAGTTGCGACAGGTCGCGCTTATCGGTGCCGGGGGGGTGAAGTCGGTGATGGTGTCGTGGCCGCTGTTGCCCTTGAGGTACTGGAAGGTGTCCGCACCGCAAAAGGGGACGCATTTATTTTTCATCCCAACCCAAAGCCCGCGCTTTCCTTAGTACCGGGAGTGCGGGTTTTGTCATTTCAACGCCTTCGAAATTAGCTAAACGTGTTCAAGGACATATCCGCAAAACCACACAACCTTGCGCCTTTCACTGCGCATTCGCCCGAATCCGCCGACTTGTGTTCCTTGGGGAGGGGTTTTAGTCCTGTCAATGTGCCAGACGGGCTGGCATTGTCGGGCCGCCGCCCCGGAAGAAGCCGCTGTCACCAGCCAACCACTCGTCCTGAAACCCGTTCACCTGTCAGATCTGACAGGTGACGACCCTCTCCGCTCACGGTGTAATGAAGTCCTCCCGTAGAGGGTTCTCAACGCACGTCAGGAGAGCAGCATGAGCATAAATGTCAACTCGGCAGAGACTAAGGCCTTGCTTAGGTTGTTCCCCATGGCGATTCCGGGAGCAGAGCAAAAGGTATTTCCGCCTGGGGTCTACCATCTCGGTATTCCCCTGAGCCTTCATTCACCGACCACCGCGCTGTTCATGGTGATCGACCCAGTCACGACACTGGCCACCACGCTGCAAGCAAATGACTCCGTTAGGTTGTGGGTCAACGGCCTGGCGACCTCTGTGATCAAGATCATCAAACCGGGCGAGGAGAACGACCCCATCGACATGGAACTGCCGTGGGGCGGGCTGGTGGATGGCGGCAACACCCTGTTTTATCGGGTAACCCGACCCAGCGGCAACTTCGACGATTCCACCCCGGTACTCAACGTGCTGTTCAACAACCCGGCCTCCGGCATCACGGCCAGCCATCCGGCCAGTGTAGCCCCGGGGCAGCCTGCCACGTTCACGTTAACTCGCAACTACCCACGCGAATATGACGTGGTGACGCTGACCGTGGGGAGGTGGAGCAAAACCATTCCCTACGCCCACCCTGCCAACCCGATCAGCTACACCCTGAGCAGTGCCGATCTGCAGCAGATCGGTGACGGCACCCATCCGGTAAGCGCCACGGTGGTCGATCAGTTGAGCAACAGCAATGTGTCACCGACGACGTCCATTATGATCAACGCCAATCAGCGCGTCCTGAACCCGCCGATCATCGTGGAAGCCGAACCGGGCAAGACGCTTGACGTGGTGGCGCTGAAGGGCAGAGACGCCACGATTCACGGCCAGTCATGGACGGCCATCGCGTCGGGGCAGCAGGTGTGGCTCAAACTGACAGGCCGCAATCGTGCCGGGGTAGCCGTCACCTTGCAGATCTGGAATGGCGGTGCCAGCCGGGTGAATGCGACCTGGGTCAGCCAGGGTTTCTGGCCCAAGCCCTTGCCAGCCAGCTTTCTGTCCCAATTGGCAGACGGCTCCGGTTTGCTGATGGAGTTCTGGGTGTCGGAGGACAAGAGCGGAAACTTCGCGACGGCGACGAAGTTCCCGGGACCAGGTTTACACCGTCCGGGCGATTGCGCCGGTGGCACCCACCATTACCTCGGTGAAAGCCGATTCCGCCACCGGCCCGGAAGTGCCCGATGGTGCTTCCACCACTGCCACGACGTTCGTGCTAACGGGCAAGGGAACGGCCAGTCAGACGATCGTACTGCGCGACAATGGTGCCGTGACAGCCAGCATCAACGTAGGCGCCACGGGTGACTGGAGCCATACGCTCTCCGGGCAGGAACTTGGCGACCATGCTTTTACAGTCGAGCCGGCTGATGCTTCGTTCCCGGCCTCCCAGGCGAGAACACTTTCACGGGTGCACGCGACCGACTTTCAGGACGACTCTTACAATGGCTGGGTCCCTTTCACAGGTGCCCGCTCCGGATTCATCCGCGTACATTCGGGCGTCAAGGCGTTCTTCAACTTCACGGACATAAACCCTGCTACAGGCTACGCGGGAGCCGTGTTCTACCAGGACTTCATACTGTCCCCCGGCACTTACATACTGAGCATGAAGGCGACTCACGTTCCCGATTCTCCTGCGCCCAATCTGGTCAATCCACTCCTGTCGATCTCCACCAGTTTGCCCAATGGCCCGCAAGTCGCCTATGAGTTACCGAAGAACGGGGTCTGGTATGACTTCTCGATGCCATTCACCGTCCCCGTTCGCCAGCTCATCAGGCTTTATATCGTCAATCATCAGGACTACGGCATCGGCAACGATTTCGGCATACGCGGCATCGGCCTGAAGAAACAGGGGGCAAGCTTGAGCGGGGTGATGGAATCGCTCAACACACTGCCGCCCTACACAGGTCTGTTGCCGAAAGTTGTATTGCCCTGAGCGAGGCGCGGCAAACGGAGGCTTCATTCGACAAGTGTAAAAACCCGCCGCTCCCCAACCGGAACGGCGGGTATTGTCGTTTCAGACCTCAGTCAAACTGTATCCACCTTCAACGAATGATCATTGAGCATGCCGCTGATGATCGTCGCCGTGTCGTGCCCGCCGGCCACCACGCCGCCCGCCCCCGGGGTCACGCCGTAGTGGCTGGCGAGGTTGACGCCGGCCAGGTCGATGGTCTGGTTCGGCGTGGCGCCGGCCAGGGCGCTGACGTCGATGCTGGTGAGCACCGAGGCGCCGCTGCCGGTGACGGTGAAGTGCAGGTAGTCGTCCAGTGACGCCGTGGTACCGTTTTTCACCTTGCAGCAGTTGCGACAGGTCGAGCTTGTCGGTGCCGGGGGTGAAGTCGGTGATGGTGTCGTGGCCAGTGTTGCCCTTGAGATACTGGAAGGTGTCCGCTCCCGCTCCACCGGTCAGGGTGTTGTTGCCCATGCCGCCGATCAGCAGGTCATCGCCACCACCACCGTTGAGGATGTCGTTGCCCAGGCCGCCGTTGATCACGTTGTTATTGTTGTCGCCGGTCAGGGTGTCGTTGAAGTTCGAGCCGACCAGGTTTTCGATGTTGCTGATCGTGTCAGTGCCGGCGCCGATGGTGTTTTGCGCACCGAGCAGGCCGAGGTTGACCGTAACCCCGGTGGTGGCGTGGGCATAGCTGACCGTGTCGATGCCGGTGCCGCCGTCGAGAATGTCGCTGCCCGGGCCGCTGTAGAGCAGGTCGTTGCCCGCACCGCCGTGCATCTCGTTGTTGCCGGACCCGGCGGTCAGTACGTCGTTGCCGTCACCGCCATTGAGGAGGTTGTTGCCGCTGCCCGCCACCAGAATGTCATCCCCGGCAGTGCCGGTGAGGGTGTGGCCATCCTGATAAGTGATGCTGACGCTGGCCGTGTCGCTGCCGCCATGGTTGTCGTTGGCGGTGTAGGTGCCGTTGAAGTCCGGCGTCACGTCGTGGGCGCCGGCGTAATTGACTGTCATGGTCAGTTGATAGTTTTCCGCTGCATTGGGGTTGCCGCCGCTGGTGTTGCTGATGTTGGTCACGTGGATCTGGTAGGTACCATCGGCGTTGGCGGTGATGGTGTCGCCGTCGGCGATGCTGACGAACGCGCCGCCGTTGACCGAGTACTCCATGGTGACGTGGCCAGCCGCGAGGTTGTGATCCAGGTTGAGGGTTTCGCCCTGCTTCAGTTTGACGGTGATCAAGTCCTCATCGTTGGCATTGGCGTTGGTCACCGCACCGAGGTAACCACTGACCACCAGCACCGCGGTCATCGCGGCGGTGTTCGCCGCGAACGCGTTACGCACGTCGGCCAGGTTCTGGTTGGCCGCCGTGTTGCTGGTGCCGTTGAACGTGATCGCGCCGGTACCGGTGAAGTCCGCGCCCTTGGCCACCCAACCGGTGTTGAAGGTGGTTGGCGAGGCGTTGAGCGTGTCGCCATCCGGGTCGGTGTCGTTGGCCAGCAACAGTTCGCCCGGCACCGTGACGCTGCTCGACAGCACGTTGGTGATGACGTGGTCGTCCACCGCCACCGGTGGCGAATTGGGGATCACTTTCACGGTCAGCGTCGAGCTGGCGAGGTCGCCGTCATTGTCGCTGAGGGTGAAACCGATGTTCTCGGTGATCACCGTGGTCGTGGTTTTCTGCGAGGTGTAGCTGTAGTCGCCGGTATCGAGGTTGATCACCAGCGTGCCGCTGTTGTTGGTAGCAATGCTGATCGTGTTGTTCACGGTGTTGAACGTGCCGTGGTTGGTGCCGCCGCTTGCGGTCAGCGAACCCTGACCGCTGTTGGCGCGCGGGTCATAGGTGTAGGTGGTTCCGTCGACCACGATGGATTTGATGAAGCCGCCATCGGCGCCGAACGTACCGCCCTCGCCTAGCAGCGAGCCAGTGACCGGCGCGCCTTCGACAGTGCCCGACAGCACCGAGTTGAGCTGATTGAGGTCGGTGACCACCACTGCGTTGGTGTTGGTGTGGCTGATGCCGTCATAGGCCAGCGGGTCGAGGTTGGCGTTGCTCACGCCGCTGCCCAGGCCGATCGCATAGTTCTTGATGTTGTTGGCATCGAGGAAGTTTTTCAGCGCGGTCTCGTCGGCGGTGCCGATTTCCTGACCGGTGGTCGGTTTGCCGTCGGAGAAGAAGTAACCGACGTCCTGCGCCCCGGTGAGTTTGCCGGAGGTATTGAAAGCGGTTTGCATCATCGCCACCGCCGCATCGTAGTTGGTGCCGCCGCCCGCCGTGAGGCCGGCGAGAATCGATTTGGCGGTCGCTACGTCAACCCACACCGAAGTCCTGTCGGTGGCGCTGCTGCTGAAGGTGACGAGCTGCACCTTGACGTCGCCGAGGTCGTCATATTTGTCGAGCAAGGCACTGATCGCCTGTTTCGCCAGATCCAGCCGCGACAGGCCCGGCACGCCGGACGGGTCGACCATGCTGCCGGAAATATCGAGGACGATCAGCAGATTGGAATCGATCTCCACCGCCGCCACCGAGCGGTCCGACGCCACGGCTTTGGGCACGTCATCGACGATGTTGACCACGATTGTGCTGGTGGTGCTGTTGCCCAGCGCATCGGTGGCTTTGTAGGTGAAACTTTCGCTCAGGGTGTTGGCGCCGTCGTTGGCGTTTGGCGTGGTTTTCGGTGCCGAGGTCAGGGTGTAGGTGTAAGTGCCGTCGGCGTTGAGCTGGATCTGCCCGTAGGTGCCGGTGGCGCTGCCGACCAGGCTGTAGGTGAGCGCCCCGCTGCCGCCGGTGACCGCACCGACCAGCGTACCGGTGGCGGTTTCGCCGGTGTTGCTCGGGTCGCTGCCGGTGACCGTGCCGGGGGCCAGGTCCTGGCGTCCTTGGTCAGGTCGAGGGCTTTTTCGTAGACCGTCACGTCCTGATCGACCGACGCTATGAGTTTGCTGTCGGCGACGTTGATGGTGATGGTGGTAGTGCTTTCGTCGCCGTCACCGTCGCGGATGGTGTAGGTGAACGTGTCGGTGGCGCCCGGTGGGCTGACCGAGTTCGGGTTGCTGTGGTAAATGGCGTTGCCCGCCGCGTCCAGCGTCAGGTAGCCGTAAGTGCCGATGATGTTGCTGTTGAGGCCGCCGATCGCCGAGCTTGAAGTGTCGCCGCCGGCGCGCACGCCGACCACAGCACCACCCGCCGCTGCGCCGTCCGCACCGGTGACATCATTGCCCAACACGCTGACATTCACCGTACCGCCCTCCACCACCGAGCCGGTGTCGGCCTTAGCGGTCGGCAGGTCATCGATGATGTTGACGTTGATCTGGCCGCTGGCGGTGCTGCCGTCGGTGTCAGTCGCGACCACGTTGAAGTTTTCGGTGAGGCTGTTGGCGCCGTTGCCGGTCGGGTGATTTTCGTTATCCACCAGGGTGTAGCTGTAACTGACCACGCCGGTCGCCGGGTTGTAACCGGTGACGGTGAACGTACTGCCCAGCGGCGACACCACCGATTGCGGGAAGCCTGCGGCGACCCCGTTGGTCACGACGGCAATGCCACCGACAGTGAGGGTTTGCAGGCCATCCAGGGCCGTGACGGTGAACGTACCGCTCTGTGTCAGCGCCGGGGTGTCAGGGCTGGTGCCGTCACTGAGGTTTTTCTCGTAGACGGTGAGTTCGCCGCCATTGACGTCGAGGCCGTTGAGCACCACCGGATCGTCGTTGTTGTGGATGTTCAGCACCAGGTTGGCGGTGCTGGTATCGCCGTCGGCATCGGTGAGCGTGTAGGTGAATGTCTCGGTGCCGTTTCCACCGCCGTGCAGCGCCTTGAAAGCGGCGTCAGCCGGGTTAAGCGTGTAGGTGTAAGTGCCGTTGGCATTGAGCACCAGCGTGCCGTAAGTCCCGGTGAACGTACCGGCAGTGATCGGCCCGGCATTCGGTCCGATGGCGACCACGTCCGCGCCTTGCACGTCGTTAGTCAGCACGTTGCCGGTCAGGGTCAGCTGGGTTTCCGAGGCACTGGTGGCGTTGCTGTCGTTGAGGGCTTTGGGCACGTCATCGACGATGCTGACGACGATGGTGCTGGTGACCACATTGCCCAGCGAATCGGTGGCCTGATAGGTGAAGGTTTCAGTCAGGGTATTGGCCCCGTCGTCGGCATGCGGTGTGGTGGTCGCGGGCGAGGTCAGGGTGTAGGTGTAAGTGCCGTTGGGGTTGAGCACGATCTGCCCGTAGTTGCCGGTGGCACTGCCGACCAGCGTATAGCTGATGGTGCCGACCGCACCGGTGACCGAACCGACCAGTGTGCCGGAGGCGGTTTCGCCCGTATTGGTCGGGTCGCTGCCGGTGACCGTACCCGGGGCCAGATCGGCGCCGTCCTTGGTCAGGTCGAGGGCTTTTTCGTAGACGGTGACATCGGTGTCGCTGGTCGCATACAGCTTGCTGTTGGCGACATCGATGGTGATGGTGGTGGTGCTTTCATCGCCATCGGAATCGCGCACGGTGTAGGTGAACACATCCACCGCACCGGGGCCGTTCACGGCATTGGGGTTGCTGTGATAGACCGCGTTGCCGTTGGCGTCCAGCGTCAGGTAGCCGTAGGTGCCATTGATGTTGCTGTTGAGGCCGCCAATGGCCGAGGTCGAGGTGTCGGAGCCGGCGCGCACACCGACCACCGCGCCGGTCACCGCCGGGCCGTCGGCGCCGCCGATGTCGTTGTCGAGCACGTTGCCGCTGACGGTGCCGCCCTCCGCCACCGAGGCGGAATCGGCGTGCGCGCTCGGCAGATCATCAATGATGTTGACGTTGATCTGGCCGCTGGCGGTGCTGCCGTCAGTGTCAGTCGCCACCACGTTGAAGTTCTCGGTGATGCTGTTGGCGCCATTGCCGTTCGGATGGGTTTCGTTATCGACCAGGGTGTAGCTGTAGCTGACCACGCCGGTCGCCGGGTTGTAGCCGGTGATGGTCAGCGTGCTGCCCAACGGCGTGACGATTGATTGCGGGAAACCTGCGGCCACACCACCGGTGACGACGTTGATGCCGCCCACGGTCAGGGTTTGCAGACCGTCGAGCGCGGTCACGGTGAAGGTACCGCTCTGAGTCAGCGCCGATGCATCGGGACTGGTGCCGTCGCTGAGGTTTTTCTCATAGACCGTGAGTTCGCCACCATTCACGTCGAGACCGTTGAGGATCACCGGATCGTCGTTGTTGTGGATCTGCAGGACGAGGTTGGCGGTGCTGGTATCGCCGTCGGAATCAGTGAGGGTGTAGGTGAAATTTTCGGTGCCGTTGCCGCCACCGTGCAGGTTTTTGAAGTCGGCGTCGGTCGGATTGAGCGTGTAGGTGTAAGTGCCGTCGGTGTGCAGTTCCAGGGTGCCATAGGTGCCGGTGAAGGTACCGGCGGTGACAGGGCCGGTGGGTACGCGGTCAGCGCCTTGAACGTCGTTGGTGAGGACGTTGCCGGTGAGAGTCAGATTGGTTTCTGACGCGGTGTTGGCGTTGGAATCGTTCACCGCTTTGGGCAGGTCATCGATCACGTTCACATCGAGGGTTGCATTGGCAGTCGTACCGTTGTCGTCCACCACGGTGACGGCGAATTGCTCGGGCAGGTTGTTGGCGCCGTTGGCGGTTGGGTGGGCTTCGTTATCGACCAGGGTGTAGCTGTAGCTGACAACTCCGGTCGTTGCGTTGAAACCAGTGACGGTCAGCGTGCTGCCCAACGGAGTAGTGACCGATTGCGGGAAGCCTGCGGCCACACCATTGGTGACGACGGCGATGCCGCCGACGGTCAGGCTCGTTACACCGTCTTGCGCAGTGATGGTGAAGGTGCCGCTCTGAGTCAGTGCATTAGCGTCCGGCGCGCTGCCGGTGCTGAGGTTTTTCTCGTAGACCGTGAGTTCGCCACCGTTTACGTCCAGGCCGCTGATGACCACCGGATCGTCGTTGTTGTGGATCTGCAGCACCAGATTCGCGGTGCTGGTGTCGCCGTCCGAGTCGGTGATGGTGTAGGTGAAGGTTTCGGTTCCATTACCGCCGCCGTGCAGGTTTTTGAAGTCGGTATCGGTCGGGTTGAGCGTGTAGGTGTAGGTACCGTCGGTGTGCAGTTCCAGGGTGCCGTAGGTGCCGGTGAAGGTACCGGCGGTGACGGGGCCGGTCGGTACGCGGTCAGCGCCTTGAACGTCGTTGGTAAGCACGTTGCCGGTCAGGGTCAGCAGGGTTTCCGAAGCGGTATTGGCGTTGCTGTCATTCACCGCTTTTGGCAGGTCATCGATGATGTTCACATCGAGGGTTGCATTGGCAGTCGTACCGTTGTCGTCCACGACGGTGACGGCGAATTGCTCAGGCAGGTTGTTGGCGCCGTTGGCGGTTGGGTGTGCTTCGTTATCGACCAGCGTGTAGCTGTAACTCACTACACCGGTCGTTGCGTTGAACCCGGTGATGGTCAACGTGCTGCCGAGCGGTGTCGTCACCGATTGCGGGAAGCCAGCAGCCACACCATTAGTCACCACAGCAATACCGCCCACAGTCAGGGTGGTGACGCCGTCCAAAGCGGTAATCGTGAACGTGCCGCTCTGAGTCAGTGCATTGGCGTCCGGCGCGCTGCCGGTGCTGAGGTTTTTCTCGTAGACCGTGAGTTCGCCACCGTTTACATCCAGGCCGCTGATGACCACCGGATCGTCGTTGTTGTGGATCTGCAGCACCAGATTCGCCGTGCTGGTGTCACCGTCCGAGTCGGTGATGGTGTAGGTGAAGGTTTCGGTGCCGTTACCGCCGCCGTGCAGGTTTTTGAAGTCGGTATCGGTCGGGTTGAGCGTGTAGGTGTAAGTGCCGTCGGTGTGCAGTTCGAGGGTGCCATAAGTGCCAGTGAAGGTACCGGCAGTGACGGGGCCGGTGGGCATCCGATCGGCACCTTGCACGTCGTTGGTCAGCACGTTGCCGGTCAGCGTGAGCGTGGTTTCCGAGGCCGTGCCCGTGTTGCTGTCATCGACCGCTTTGGGCAGGTCGTCGATCACGTTCACATCGAGGGTTGCATTGGCAGTCGTACCGTTGTCGTCCACGACGGTGACGGCGAATTGCTCGGGCAGGTTGTTGGCGCCGTTGGCGGTTGGGTGGGCTTCGTTATCGACCAGGGTGTAGCTGTAGCTGACCACACCGGTAGCTGCGTTGAAACCAGTGATGGTCAACGTGCTGCCGAGCGGTGTCGTCACCGATTGCGGGAAGCCAGCAGCCACACCATTAGTCACCACAGCAATACCACCCACGGTCAGTGTGGTGACGCCGTCCAACGCGGTAATCGTGAACGTGCCGCTTTGAGTCAGTGCGTTAGCGTCCGGCGCGCTGCCGGTGCTGAGGTTTTTCTCGTAAACCGTCAGCTCGCCGCCCTCGGCGTTCAAGCCATTGATCAGCACCGGATCGTCGTTGTTGTGGATCTGCAGCACCAGATTCGCGGTGCTGGTATCGCCGTCAGAATCGGTGATGGTGTAGGTGAACGTCTCGGTGCCGTTGCCGCCACCGTGCAGGTTTTTGAAGTCGGCATCGGTCGGGTTGAGCGTGTAGGTGTAAGTGCCGTCGGTGTGCAGTTCGAGGGTGCCATAAGTGCCAGTGAAGGTACCGGCAGTGACGGGGCCGGTGGGCACCCGATCGGCACCTTGCACGTCGTTGGTCAGCACGTTGCCGGTCAGCGTGAGCGTGGTTTCCGAGGCCGTGCCCGTGTTGCTGTCATCGACCGCTTTGGGCAGGTCATCGATCACGTTCACATCGAGGGTTGCATTGGCAGTGGTGCCGTTGTCGTCCACGACGGTGACGGCGAATTGCTCAGGCAGGTTGTTGGCGCCGTTGGCGATTGGGTGGGCGTCGTTGTGATCGAGGGTGTAGCTGTAGCTGACCACACCGGTAGCTGCGTTGAAACCAGTGATGGTCATCGTGCTGCCGAGCGGTGTCGTCACCGATTGCGGGAAGCCAGCAGCCACACCATTAGTCACCACAGCAATACCACCCACGGTCAGTGTGGTGACGCCGTCCAACGCGGTAATCGTGAACGTGCCGCTTTGAGTCAGTGCGTTAGCGTCCGGCGCGCTGCCGGTGCTGAGGTTTTTCTCGTAAACCGTCAGCTCGCCGCCCTCGGCGTTCAGGCCATTGATCAGCACCGGATCGTCGTTGTTGTGAATCTGCAAAACCAGATTCGCAGTGCTGGTATCGCCGTCCGAGTCGGTGATGGTGTAGGTAAACGTCTCTGTGCCGTTGCCGCCACCGTGCAGCGCTTTGAAATCTGCGTCGCCGGTGTTCAGGGTGTAGGTGTACGTGCCATTGGCATTCAACACCAGCGTACCGAAAGTGCCGGTGAAGGTACCGGCAGTCACAGGCCCGGTGGGCACGCGATCGGCACCTTGCACGTCGTTGCTCAGCACGTTGCCGGTCAGGGTCAGCAGGGTTTCCGACGCGGTATTGGCGTTGATGTCGCTCACCGCTCTGGGCACGTCATCGATGATGTTGACGTCGAGCGAGCCGGTGGCAATGTCGCCATTGCTGTCACCGGCGGTCACGGTGAAATGTTCGCTGAGGCTGTTGGCGCCGTCACCGGCCGGATGGGCGTCATTGCCGTTGAGGGTGTAGCTGTAACTGACGACCCCGGTCGCAGCGTTGTAACCGGTGATGGTCAGGGTGTTGCCCAGTTGCGTGGTGATCGACTGCGGGAAACCCGCCGCCACGCCGCCACTGATCACGCTGATGCCGCCAATGTTCAGACTGCTCAAGCCGTCCGGCGCCGACACCGTGAAGCTGCCGCTCTGAGTCAGCGCGCCGGGGTTGGCCGAGGAGCCGTCGGGCAGGTTGGCTTCATTGAGAGTCAGCTCACCGCCAGGCACCGCGAGGCCACTGAGGGTCACCAGATTGTTGACCGGCGGCGGCACGATCGGCGTGTTGTTGCCATTGTCGATCACCGCGTTATGCCGCTCTTCGGGAAACTCGGGAATGCCATTGAAACCGGCGGTCGGGAAGCCGATGACCGGATCCACTCGTCCACCGACTTCAGTCAGCAACACAAAGCTGTGACCACCGCCCGCCTCGCCCGGCACGCCAGTCGGCGCGTTCGGGCCCGCAGCGGTGGCTTCAGCGGCTTTGGTTGGGTCTTCGCCGGCAGCGATGGCTTTCTGAATCTGCTCGACATCGGTCAGTTGCGCTTCGCTCGGCGTCAGCGCTTCAGGGGAATCAATGTGCACCGCCTGATTGGCCAGTAGTTGCCCGGACAGGGTCATGCTGCTGTCGCGACCCAGGGTCAGTTCGTGGCCATTTTGCAAATGAATGGCGACAGCGCCTTCTGCGCCGGTGATCACTTGATCACCGGCAAACAAGCGGTCGCCCTCGACCAGCGCGCGGCGAGTGCCGTCGGTGCCTTGAGCAAACACCTGACCAATGACTTTAGTGACGATCCCGATGAGCGTTGCCATGTGAAACTCCTCCGCTGCCGAACACCGTCGGCACTGGTTCGCGAAGCACGCCCATGGCTCAAGCGGGTTGCCGGGGTGACGCTCGCACCTCGACAGTTCGTTTCGCAGGTAGCGCAAACAAGGAAAGGTCGGTGCTTTCAAGCACTGCGCAATCCTGATCGATGCCGCAAACCCACTAGCGCTACGTAACGGTGGTGAATCACCCGAGTGACAAAAAACCGTCACTCATCTGCCGCTACGCGTCCCTCCCCTTCAGCATTACTTCGCCGTATGTCGCAAAGTGAATGGAACTTTCCTCAAGCCTTTCCGTGCTCCCTGAAGCGCATAAACAAAGGCTTTCGTCCTGAACAATGTGCCGTTTTTTGGCCAAGCGCATAAGTTTTTTTTCGGCATAAGCCTTATGAAAATTTTTTCTTAGCTACGCTTCAGGATGTTCTTAGCTCTGTTGTTACAAGAGTGAAACGCTTACACCTTAAATTATCGTCAAATATTTGGCGACGGTAACACACCATCAGGACCAGGGAGATGCACCCCATGCGCGTTTTAACCCCCCTCTGCAGCGCGGTTTTGCTGGCCATGGCTTGCACTTCTCAAGCCCAGGCCATGAACCTGACCGAGGCAATCCAGAGCACCATTGCCACCCACCCGGATCTCGCCTCGCGTGTGGATGCCAAACTGTCAGCTGATGAACAAGTGAAAGTGGCCAAGGGTGGCTTCTATCCGTCCGTCGACTTGAATGCCGCGTATGGCCGTGGTTACAGCGACAACACCAACACCCGGGCCTTCGGTAATCACCACACCGAAATTCTCAATTACACCCAGTCGGAACTGCGCCTGCGGCAAATGATCTTCGACGGCTTCAACACCGCCAACGAAGTCGAGCGCACCAAGGGCGTGTCCAACTCGCGCGCCTACTACGCGCAAGGCACCGCCCAGGATCTGGCGCTGCGTACCATCGAGGTCTACCTCGAAGTGCTCAAGCGGCGTGAATTGGTGACCCTGGCCAAGAACAACCTGCAAGCGCACCTGCGCGTGAATGATCAGATCGGCCTGCGCACCCAACGCGGCATCGGCAGTACCGCCGACTCCGATCAATCGGTCGCCCGTAAGGCGCTGGCGCAAAACAACCTCGACACCGCCGAAGTCGATCTGGCCGACGCCGAATCGAACTTCTACGCCGTGGTCGGGCGCATGCCCGATGAACTCGAAGCGCCACCGTCGACCCGCGGCGAAATCCCCACCAGCCTGCCGGAAGCCCAGCAGAGCATGGTCGAGAACAACCCGTACCTGAAATCCGCGCAGGCGGACGTGCAGTCAGCCGAGAGCCAGTACGAAGTTGCCAAGTCGCCGTTCTATCCTCGATTCGATGCCGAAGCGGCGGTGGGTGCGAACAACAACGTGCAAGGCGATGAGGGCCACGACAACGAATGGCGCGTGGGCGTGATCATGAACTACAACCTGTTCCGTGGCGGCAGCGACAAGGCCCGTCTGGCGTCCGATGCGCACCAGATCAACCAGGCGATGGACATCCGCAACAACGCCCTGCGCCAGTTGAACGAGAACATTCACCTGGCGTGGAACGCCATGGTCAACGCGAACAAACAGACCCCGACCGCCCGTGAATACGCCGAGACCACCAAACGCGTGCGCGCGGCGTATCAGGATCAGTTCGGCCTCGGCCAACGCACCCTGCTCGACTTGCTCGACAGCGAAAACGAGCTCTACAACGCCAACCGCCGCTACACCGAAATCCGCTACACCGAGGAATATTCGATGTACCGCGTGCTGGCGAACATGGGCCAGTTGCTGAGCAAGCAACGGGTGGTGCTGCCGGCGGATGCGATTGCGGCGACCGAGGTCAAAAACGAAGCGCGCCTGCCTGAGCTGAAATGAAGTACCCCCTGTAGGAGCTGCCGAAGGCTGC
>NZ_JABULD010000178.1:0-7825 GCF_014060985.1 Pseudomonas sp. MD195_PC81_125 | reverse complement strand
TTTTGACTTTTTTTAAGATTAAAAGATCGCACCTGCGGCAGCTCCTACACGGAAATTCAGTGGTGGCCTTTTTTGTTTGACGCTGCTTGATATTCCGAACAGCCGGAGCCTATTTTGTACGGGTCGCCGTTCGCGGCTCGCACAATAACAAGGATTGCGTCATGACAACCGATGGCCAGCGTTCACTCGCGCAGCGACTGACCGGCATTGATGAGATTGAATGTGTCACGCCGGATTTGAATGGCGTGCCGCGCGGCAAGGTGATGACCGCCGAGGGATTCCTCGAAGGCCGGCGTTTGCAGATGGCGCGGGGGGTGCTGCTGCAATGCATCATGGGCGGTTATCCGCCGGCGCGGTTTTATGGCAGCGATGACGGTGACCTGGCACTGGTCGCCGAGCCGAGCATGATCCATCCCCTGCCATGGAGCGACGAACCGCGCGCCCTGGCCATCTGCGATGCCGACGAATTGAGCGGCGAAAGCTCCAACCTGTCGACCCGTGGCCAACTGAAGAAAGTGATCGCCCGTTACGCCGCACGCGGCTTGGCGCCGGTGGTGGCGACCGAGCTGGAATTCTTTGTCTTCGCGCCGAACACCGATCCGACCCAGCCGTTCCGTCCGCCGGTAGGTCTTGATGGACGCCGCGAGGATGGTCAGTCGGCGTTCAGCGTCAGTTCCAATAACGGTCTGCGGCCTTTCTTCAGCGAAGTCTATAAATGCATGGCGGCTCTCGGTCTGCCGCGCGATACCTTCATGCATGAAATGGGCGTCAGCCAGTTCGAAATCAATCTGCTGCACGGTGACCCGCTGTTGCTGGCCGACCAGACCTTCCTGTTCAAGCACCTGCTCAAGGAAGTCGCGCTCAAGCATGGTCTGAGCGTGGTGTGCATGGCCAAGCCGCTGGCGCACACACCGGGCAGTTCGATGCACATTCACCAGAGCGTCGTCGAGATCGCCACCGGCAACAACGTGTTCAGCGACGAGAATGGCCAGCCGACGGCGATGTTCCGCCACTTCATCGGCGGACAGCAGGCGGGCATGGCCGATTTCACTGCGCTGTTTGCGCCGAACGTGAACTCCTATCAGCGTCTGTGCCACCCCTATGCGTCGCCGAACAATGCCTGCTGGTCCCATGATAACCGTGCGGCAGGACTGCGTATTCCGGCCAGTTCGCCAGTAGCTCGACGCGTGGAAAACCGTTTGCCTGGCGCCGATGCCAACCCGTATCTGGCGATTGCCGCGAGTCTGGCCGCCGGCTTGCATGGGATCGAGCATGAGCTGGAGCCGAGCGCGGCGATTCAGGGTGAATTCGAAGTGCCGGACAATCTTTCGCTGCCGTGTACCTTGCATGCCGCGCTCGAGCGTCTGAAACGTAGCCAATTGGCCAGGGAACTGTTCGGACAGGAGTTCATCGAAGGCTACATCGCTTCGAAGACCATGGAGTTGACCAGCTTCTTTGATGAAATCACTCCCTGGGAACGGCGTGTTCTAGCAGCCCAGGCCTGACGAACCGTCGCCATCGGGCTATCGTTTGGATAGCCCGATACTTACTGCAAGGAGCCGCTCGGAACGCCGATGCGCCAAATCTGGAAATCCTTTCGAGCGCTGTACTTCGCCTCGCTGATGATGTTGATCGGCTCGGGCCTTCTTTCTACTTACCTGGCATTGCGCCTGGCCGCTGACCATGTCGATGGACTGTGGGTGGGTGCGCTGATGGCAGCCAACTACTTTGGTCTGGTATTGGGCGGCAAGATCGGTCACCGCTTGATCGCCCGCGTCGGACACATTCGGGCTTATTCGGCGTGTGCCGGGATCGTCGGCGCGGCGGTGCTCGGGCATGGTCTGGTCGACTGGCTGCCGGCATGGCTGGTGCTGCGGACCATCGTCGGTCTGGGCATGATGTGCCAATACATGGTGATCGAGAGCTGGCTTAACGAGCAGGCCGACGCCAACCAGCGCGGGTTGGTGTTCAGCGGTTATATGATCGCTTCGTATCTGGGACTGGTGCTGGGTCAGCTGATTCTGGTCATGCACCCGGGCCTCGGCCTGGAACTGCTGATGCTGGTCGCGCTGTGTTTTGCCTTGTGTCTGGTGCCGGTGGCGCTGACTCGACGGATCCACCCGGCGCCGCTGCATCCGGCACCGATGGAGCCGCGCTTCTTTATCAAGCGCGTGCCGCAGTCGTTGAGCACGGTGCTGGGCGCTGGCCTGATCATCGGCTCGTTCTACGGTCTGGCGCCGTTGTATGCGTCGCAGCAGGGGCTGTCGACCGAGCAGGTCGGTCTGTTCATGGGTAGCTGCATTTTTGCCGGACTGCTGGTGCAGTGGCCGTTGGGCTGGTTGTCCGACCGTTATGACCGAGCGCTGCTGATTCGTTGTTTTGCCGGATTCCTCGCGGTGGCGGCGTTGCCGTTGGCGATCTTGCCGCAGGTGCCGCTTGAGGTGCTGTTCGTGGTCGGCTTCCTTTGTTCGCTGGTGCAGTTCTGCCTGTATCCGCTGGCGGTGGCGTTCTCCAACGACCATGTCGAGGGCGATCGCCGGGTGTCGCTGACGGCGATGCTGCTGGTGACCTACGGGGTCGGTGCGAGCATCGGTCCGCTGCTGGCGGGCGTGCTGATGAAGCTGTTCGGCAGCCAGAGCCTTTACGCGTTCTTCAGCTTCTTTGCGTTGGTGCTGGTGTGGCGCATCCGCCCGAAAGCGGTGACCAATCTGCATCAGGTCGACGACGCACCGCTGCATCACGTGGCGATGCCCGACAGTATGTCCAGCTCGCCGCTGGTGGCCGCGCTCGACCCGCGGGTGGATGAGCAGGTGGTGCAGGAGCAGATGCAGACCACGGTCACGCCGGAGCCGGAGCCCGAAGTGCAGCCCGAAGCGGCGGCCGAACCTGATCCGGCTGATGAGGGCGATAAACCGACACCGGACATCAGTGGGGCCAGGCCCTGAATCGGGTGATTGTAACGATATTCAAAGAGTGACGCTTTATTGTGGTGAGGGGATTTATCACCGATGGGCTGCGAAGCGGCCCTAAAGCCATTCAGTGCGGAGTGGCAGTGGAATCGAGGCGTCCGGTCTGGGGCTGCTGCGCAACCCATCGGGGGATAAATCCCCTCGCCACAGTTATCTCCAGCCCAGGACGGGACAGTAGAAATAAAAAAGGGCAGTCCCGCCAGGGACTGCCCTTTCTATTTGCCTGTGCGAATCACAGATCGTCTTTATCGAACCGGCGTGCTTCACGCTGCAACTGATAGACGAAGCGCTCGACGTTACGTGCCGCCTGGCCACTGATGTTGTGGAAGCGCAAACCGGCGAATGTGATGTTGAGCTTTTCTTCGAAGTGCAGATAGCGCAGCTCGACCGAGATCGGTTGATTGCCGAACAGTGGGGTGGCGATCATGCGGTCATAGACCTGACCCAGTTGCAGGCGGTCGGTGATGTCGCCTTCAAAGCGCAGTTTGCAACCGGTGGCGGAAATATCCAGCAGTTTGCCGTTGATCGGCGCCTTGAGTTTTTCGCCGCCAAGTTCGACGCTGACCAGATCGGTCAGCTTCAACGCGGCACGAAAGGCATTACGGCGCTGGTGGTAGACCACTTCGGTTGGCAGTTGACCGGTATAGAAGCGGTCACCGTCGGATTCTTCGATGTTCAGCGTGCCAGTGCATTCCCAGGCGATTCGCACGCCTTCGTGGAAGCCTTCGACCTTGAACGGTTCGCCCGCCTGCAGAAAACGCTCGCCATCGCGCGGGATCATCTCGTCCAGGGCAATCGTCGCGGTTTCCCGGTCAACCTTGATCAGGTAGCTCTGGAAGCGCTGGCTGCGCTCATGGAAGGTGATGATCAGCGGATCGTGGCTTTCTTGCAGCTGGCGCAGGTTGCTGGAGATTTCCAGGGGCGTGGTCAGCACCTTTGGTGGCTGCGGAGTATCATCCGCGCTTAGGGCGTTTGGCACGTTTTCTCAATCTCCAGACAAAATTTGACTACGACTAGCCAGCATTTTGCCAGCATGTTTCGCGGGTTGATAGTGCAGGCACATCGAATGGCTCACGCCTGGCTGAGCGTACGCGGCTTGGTGGGTTTGGCGAAAGTGCCCGAGGCGTCATACAGCGCTGGCGGTTCGCCCCCGGTGAGGATTTTCAGCTGATTGGCCGTAGCGGCCTGCTGGATCTGGATCGACTGGCCGTTCTTGACGTTGGCCGTCTGGCACTGGGCAATCAGGTCGGTCAGCACATCGCTTTGGGACAGCAACTGGTCGCCAATGCTCGACTGGCTGGCCAGTTGCTCCAGGCCCTGACGGTCGAGCGGCAGGTTGAGGCTGGCAAGGATTTCGCTGCGCTTGCGGCCATGCTGTTCAAGCAGAATGATCAATGCCTGTTTGCGCGCCAGAATATCTTCGAGCAGAGGCATGTCGCGACCGTGCAAAGCGAGGGACTCGGTTTGCAGCAACTCCAGCAATTGTTGAGCTGGAGCAAAGTCGTCGGTGATCAGTTGCAATAAATTAGTGTCGTGCATGGCTGGCCTTGGGTTCTAAGCGTCCAAAAGCCTGGCGCCGGCAAAAGCCTAGCGCTGGGCTTCGAAGTTGAGCAGTTTGCTGGCTACACGGTTGCTGTCGACCTTGTAGCTGCCATCGGCAATCGCTGCTTTCAACTCGGCCACGCGGGCTTTGTCGACGGCAGGCTGATCGCGCAGCTTGTCAGTGACCTTCTGCAACTGTTGAGCCTCATTGCTGAGGTGTACCGATTCCCCGCTTTTTGCGGTACCGGCCGTTTCGGCCTGGGTATTCAGCGGCGCGGAGGTGCCGGTTTCGGCGGTTTCCTTGGCGTTGCTGGTACGCGTACTGCCCGTAAGTGACGAGGAGCTGTTCAAACGGCTGAAATCGATGACCATGTTAAAAACCTCTGGGAATTTGGACGCTTGCCATGTTCTCGGCCATTCCCTGGAAAACTTTAGGCTCACTTTGCAATGAGCTGCATGTGCCGAAGCGTGTCCTGCTGCGGCACAGTTTAGGGAAGCGTCGGGGCTGGCGCCAGTTTTCTGCTCGAGCGTTTTACATGGCGACTTCCACTTGGCCCGGCGCGATGACCTGCGCCTTGATTACCCGGTTGGAATTGAGGTTTTTTACCCGGATCTGTTCTTTCAAACCGCCATTGGCCAGGGCTTCACCGGGCATGCGCACGGCGAGTGTACCGCTGCGGGCGATGATGACCACCTGATCGCCCTTGCGTACCACTTCTGCCTGTTCCAGATGCACCAGGGTAATCACCTGATCGGCTACCGTTGGTCGGGTTAATTTCTGCCCGATGGCTTCATCCACCGACGTCAGAAAACCCTGATTGACCTGGCTGATGTCGCGTTCACGCAAGGTCACGTCTTGCGGTTCGATAATTGCGGCGCGCTTGAGCGGTCGGGTGGTGGTGACAATCTCGCGAAACAGGCGGACTTGAGCGGGCACGAACACCGTCCACGGCGAGCTTCCTTCGCACCGGACCTTGACCGTCACCCGGCCCAGCGGACGTGCAGGACTCTCCAGCGACGCTGTCAATTCCTTGTCGCACATAGGCATGCGCATACGCGGGTCGAGCTGGTTGACCTCGATTTCATAGCGGCCTTCCGTTTGACTGGTAGCCAGATAGTCTTCTACGGTGAACTCAAGAAAGCCCTGAGTGACGCCGATAAGCATGTCAGGCAAGGTAACCGTATCAGCACCGGCAGGGCTGCCAGCGAAAAACAAGCAGACGGCAGACGTCGCGCACAGCGCTTTGCGGGTGCGGGAGGTCAGGCGTCGAAAAAAATGTCGTTTGAGCGTTCATACGAGTTAAAAAAGCAAGCGCCGTGCCGTTTAGCAATGAATGTGCGTCGCAACAACACTTGGCGTTGGTGTAGGAGTCTGGGCATGGCTGGTGTAATGGATTCGGTGAACCAGCGCACGCAACTGGTAGGGCAGAATCGCCTGGAGCTGTTGTTGTTCCGTCTCGACGGTCAGCAGCTCTACGGCATCAACGTGTTCAAGGTGCGGGAAGTGCTGCAATGCCCGTCGCTGACGTTGATGCCCAAGTCCAGTCCTGTCGTGTGCGGGGTGGCGAATATCCGGGGGGCGACCATTCCGATCCTTGATCTGGCAATGGCGACCGGTTCCGGGGCGTTGAAAGACAAGAACAGTCCGTTCGTGATCATCACGGAGTACAACACCAAGACCCAGGGTTTCCTGGTTCGCTCGGTGGAGCGCATCGTCAACATGAACTGGGAAGAGATCCATCCGCCGCCCAAGGGCACGGGGCGCGATCATTACCTGACCGCTGTGACTCGAGTCGACAATCAGTTAGTCGAAATCATCGATGTCGAGAAGGTGCTGGCGGAAGTCGCGCCGACGCCGGAAGCGATTTCGGTCGGCGTGGTCGATGTCGAGACCCAGAGCAAGGCGTTGTCGCTGCGGGTGCTGACGGTCGATGACTCGTCGGTGGCGCGCAAGCAGGTCACGCGCTGCCTGCAGACGGTCGGGGTCGAAGTGGTGGCGCTGAACGATGGCAAGCAGGCGCTGGACTACCTGCGCAAGCTGGTCGATGAGGGCAAGAAGCCGGAAGAAGAGTTCCTGATGATGATTTCCGACATCGAGATGCCGGAGATGGACGGGTACACCCTGACGGCGGAGATCCGCAGCGATCCACGCATGCAAAAGCTTCATATCATCCTGCATACTTCGTTGTCGGGAGTATTCAATCAGGCGATGGTCAAGAAAGTCGGTGCCGATGACTTCCTGGCCAAATTCCGTCCTGATGACCTGGCATCCCGGGTAGTCGACCGGATCAAAGCAGCAGATATCAGCTAGGGGCCTTCTGCCCCTGGCGGTCAACACGATTTAAGAGGCGGCATCATTGTCTACGGGTAATTTGGATTTCGAACAGTTCCGGGTCTTCCTGGAAAAAGCCTGTGGCATTTTGCTCGGTGAAAACAAGCAGTACCTGGTCTCGAGCCGTCTCAACAAACTGATGGAGCAGCAAGGCATCAAGTCCCTGGGTGAGCTGGTACAGCGCATCCAGACCCAGCCGCGCAGCGGTTTGCGCGAGCAGGTGGTCGATGCCATGACGACCAACGAAACCTTGTGGTTTCGCGACACCTATCCGTTTGAAGTCTTGAAGAACAAGGTGCTGCCCGAGGCGATCAAGGCCAGCCCCAACCAGCGTCTGCGGATCTGGTCGGCGGCCTGCTCGTCGGGTCAGGAACCGTATTCGCTGTCGATGTCGATCGACGAGTTTGAGCGCAGCAACCTTGGTCAGTTGAAGATGGGCGTGCAGATCGTTGCCACCGACCTGTCCGGCAGCATGCTGACCAACTGCAAGACCGGCGAGTACGACAGCCTGGCCATCGGCCGCGGTTTGTCCGCCGATCGCTTGCAACGCTACTTCGATCCGAAAGGGCCGGGGCGCTGGGTGATCAAGGCGCCGATCAAGAACCGGGTGGAATTCCGTTCGTTCAACCTGCTCGACAGCTACGCCAGTCTGGGCAAGTTCGACATCGTGTTCTGCCGCAACGTGCTGATCTACTTCTCCGCCGAGGTGAAGAAAGACATCCTGTTGCGCATTCACAGCACGCTGAAGCCGGGCGGCTATCTGTTCCTTGGCGCGTCCGAAGCGCTGAACGGTTTGCCGGATCATTACCAGATGGTTCAGTGCAGTCCGGGGATCATTTACCAGGCGAAGTGAAACAAAGCATCAGGCATACAAAATCGGGAGCCCCAAGGGCTCCCTTTTTTATGCCTGATGCTTTGTTCCATGCAGGAGTTGCCGAAGGCTGCGATCTTTTGATCCTGTTTTGAACGATCAAGATCAAAA
>NZ_JABULD010000655.1:0-8304 GCF_014060985.1 Pseudomonas sp. MD195_PC81_125 | reverse complement strand
AAAAAAGCGGGCTGCTGCGCAGCCCCATCGGGGATAAATCCCCTCGCCACAAAGGTAGTGCTGTTCTACCGGATGGGCACTACGTCCCCATCCCGGCGATGGGCGATCTGATACAGCGCCGGCAAGATCAGCAGCGTGAGAATGGTCGAGGACAGAATCCCGCCAATCACCACCGTCGCCAGCGGCCGCTGCACTTCAGCACCGGTGCCGGTCGCAAGGGCCATCGGAATGAAACCCAGCGACGCCACCAACGCCGTCATCAACACCGGCCGCAACCGCGTCAGCGCGCCGACATTGATCGCCTCCGCCAGCGACCGCCCTTCCTCGCGCAAATTGCGAATGAACGCAATCATCACCAACCCGTTGAGCACCGCCACCCCGGACAGCGCAATAAACCCCACGCCTGCCGAAATCGACAACGGAATATCCCGCAGCCACAACGCCATGACCCCACCGGTCAACGCAAACGGAATCCCGGTAAACACCAGCAAGCCGTCCTTCAGATTGTTGAACATCATGAACAACAGCCCGAATACCAGCAGCAGCGCCACCGGCACCACAATCTGCAAGCGCTTGGCCGCCGATTGCAGTTGCTCGAACTGCCCGCCCCAACGGGTCCAGTAACCGACCGGGACCTGCACCTCGCGCTCGATCACCGCACTCGCTTCGCTGACGAACGAGCCGATATCGCGCCCGCGCACGTTGGCGCTGACGATCACCAGGCGCTTGCCGTTTTCGCGGCTGACCTGGTTCGGCCCGAGCACCAGATCGAGGCTGGCGACGTCCTTCAGCGCGATAAACCCGATCTGGTTCGGCGCACCGCTCAGCGCCGGCACCGGAATCAGCAGCGCCGACAAGCCGTCGATGTCCTTGCGCATGGCATCGGACAAGCGCACCACCATGTCGAAACGCCGATCGCCCTCGTACAAGGTGCCGGCCTGACGCCCGCCGACGGCCACTGCGATGGTGTCCTGCACATCGCCGACGTTGAGCCCGTAACGCGCTGCCTTGTCGCGGTCGATGTTGATGGTCAGCACCGGCAACCCGGTGGTCTGCTCGACCTTCACTTCAGACGCGCCGCTGACCTTCTGCATCGCCGCCGCGATCTTCGCCGCCGTGGCGTTGAGCACGTCCATGTCATCGCCGAACACCTTCACCGCAACATCGCTGCGCACGCCGGAAATCAGTTCGTTGAAGCGCAACTGGATCGGCTGCGACAGTTCATAGTTGCTGCCCGGCAGTGTCGCGGCAGCGGCTTGCAGTTCGGCCATCAGGGTTTCGCGGGACTTGTTCGGGTCTGGCCATTGCTCCTTGGGTTTGAGCATCACGTAGCTGTCGGAGATGTTCGGCGGCATCGGGTCGGAAGCGATTTCCGCCGTGCCGGTGCGGGCGAACACCCGTTCAACCTCCGGCACTTTGGCCAGGATCAGCGTTTCCAGGCGCTGCTGCATGTCCACCGATTGTGTCAGGCTGGTGCCCGGCACGCGCAGTGCTTGCAGAGCGAAATCCCCTTCACTGAGGCTCGGCACAAACTCGCTGCCCATACGGCTGGTGAGCACGCCGCTGAGCACGATCACGCCCAACGCCGCGCCCACCGCAACCGTGCGATGGGTCATGACCCAGGCCAGCGCCGGCGCATACACCCGACGTGCGCCGCGCATGACCGCGCCCTCTTCTTCCTTGACCTTGCCGGTGACGAACAGCGCAATCGCCGCCGGGACGAAGGTCACCGACAGCAGCATCGCACCGAGCAGCGCGATGACCACGGTGAGCGCCATCGGGTGGAACATTTTCCCTTCGACGCCACTCAGGGCGAAGATCGGCAGGTACACCACCATGATGATCAACTGACCGAAAATCAGCGGGCGCCGCGCCTCTTTCGCGGCGGCGAACACTTCCTTGAAACGCTCGGCACGGCTCAACAAACGCCCGTGATGTTGCTGCGCATGTGCCAACCGGCGCAGGGTGTTTTCGACGATCACCACCGCGCCGTCGACGATAATGCCGAAGTCCAGCGCGCCGAGGCTCATCAGGTTGGCGCTGACCTTGTTGCTGAACATGCCGGTGAAGGTGAACAGCATCGACAGCGGAATCACCATCGCGGTAATCAGCGCAGCGCGAATGTTGCCGAGGAACAGGAACAGAATCGCGATCACCAGAATCGCGCCTTCGATCAGGTTCTTTTTCACCGTGGCGATGGCTTTGTCGACCAGGTGCGTGCGGTCGTACACCGGCACGGCGACCACGCCTTGCGGCAGGGATTTATTGATCTGTTCGAGCTTGCTGGCCACCGCTTGCGAGACGGTGCGGCTGTTCTCGCCGATCAACATGAACACCGTGCCGAGCACCACTTCTCGACCATTTTCGGTGGCCGCGCCGCTGCGCAGTTCGCGGCCGATTTCTACGGTGGCGACATTCTTGACCCGGATCGGCGTGCCATCGACATTGGCCATGACGATGTTGGCGATGTCTTCGGTGCTCGCCACTTGCCCTGGTGCGCGGATCAGCAACTGCTCGCCGCTGCGCTCAATGTACCCGGCACCGACGTTGGCGTTGTTGCGCTCAAGCGCAGTGATCAGATCGGTGAGGGTGAGCTTGTACGCGGCGAGGCGTTTCGGATCCGGCGCGATCTGATATTCCTTGGCAAACCCACCGATGGTGTTGATCTCCGCCACCCCCGGTACGTTGCGCAATTGCGGTTTGATGATCCAGTCCTGAATCACCCGCAGATCGGTCGGCGTGTAGGCTGTGCCGTCGTCCTTCAACGCGCCTTCCTGCGCCTCCACCGTCCACAGAAAAATCTCGCCGAGACCCGTGGAAATCGGCCCCATCAGCGCTTCCGCGCCTTCGGGCAATTGCTCCCTGGCGATCTGCAGGCGCTCATTGACCAGTTGGCGAGCGAAGAACAGGTCGGTGCCGTCCTTGAAGATCACCGTGACCTGCGACAGCCCCGGAGCGCGACAGCGAGCGGGTCTGCTCCAGCGCCGGTAGACCGGCCATCGCGGTTTCAATCGGGAAAGTGATGCGCTGCTCGGTTTCCAGCGGCGAGAACCCGGCGGCGCCGGTGTTGATCTGCACCTGGACATTGGTGATGTCGGGCACGGCATCAATCGGCAGTTTCTGATAGCTGGCGATACCGAGGCCGGCCATGAGCAGAACGGCGAGCAGCACGATGATGCGCTGCTCGATGGCAAACTGGATCAGGCGTTCGAACATGGGAACCTTCCAGAATTAATGACTGTGCTCGGCCGAGGCTTTGCCCAGCTCCGACTTGAGAACGAAGCTGCCGGCACTGGCGACTTGCACGCCCGGTTCCAGCCCTTGGGTGACTTCCACGTGGCCGGCGGCGCGGCTGCCCAGTTCCACCGCCTGCGCCTTGAAGCCGTCGTCGGTACGCACGAACACCGTGGGTTTGTCCTCGACGGTCTGGATCGAGGTTTCCGGCACGGCCACTTTCGCTTCGCGGCTGTCAGTGGCGACCCGTGCGTTGACGAACAGCCCCGGTCGCCACGAGCCTTGCGGGTTTTCCAGGGTCACGCGCACGGTCGCGGTGCGGGTCTGTTCGCCGAGCAGACTGCCGACATAAGCCACACTGCCAGTCACTTCAGCTTTCAATTCCGGCGCACTGACGGTCACCGCTTTGCCGACCTGCACCTGGGTCAGGTCCTTGGGCGAAACGCCGAAGGTCACCCACACGCGGGACAAGTCCGAAAGGGTGAACGCGGCGGTGGTTTCATCGACCACCTCGCCCGGCGTCAGGTGTTTTTCCACCACCACGCCGTCGAACGGCGCGCGCAGTTCGTAGCGATTGCCGCCGGTGGCGACCACACTGCCGCTGAGCACGCTGATTTTTTGCCGGGCGTTGTTCATGGCGATTTCCGCCTCTTCCAACGCTTGCCTGGCCTGGAGGAAATCCTGCTCGGCGGAGATCTTGTCCTGCCAAAGCTTTTTCTCGCGCTCGTAGGTCGTACGCGCCAACGCCAGGCGACGTTGCGCGGCAGCCTGCTCGCTGCGCTGATCGGAGATCTGTTGACTGGCGATCACCGCCAGCAACTGGCCCTTCTTCACCGCTTGCCCGAGGTTGACCGCCACCGACTCGACCACCCCCGGCACGCGCGGCACGACGTGCGCCGTGCGGTCCTCGTCGAAGCGCACTTCGCCGGGGAACGACAGGCCGAGACTGATGCGCTGCGCCCGCGCCTCGACCAGTTGAATGCCTGCGGCGGCGATCTGCTCGGCGCTCAATTCGATGTGGCCTTCTTCGGCATGTTCGCCTTCGGCGGCAGCGCCCTCCTCAGCGTGGTCAGCATGTTCGGAAGCCTCATCGGCATGCGCGTCGATGTTGCTCGTGGCCGGCCACATCGAACCGGTGCCAATGCCCAGCGCCAGGGTCGCCACCGCGACCACCATCAGTTTTTTATCCATGGAAACTCCTCTGCGCCATGCCATCGCGCAGTTGTCTGAACAGTGAAATTCAAGGGCTGACGCTGAGGTCGCCGAAGATCCGTTCCAGGCGCACGCGGGCGTCGGTCGCCTCGCTGACGGCCTGGATGTACTGGCTGCGCGCGGCAATCAGGGTGCGCTGGGCGTCGAGCACGTCGAGGAAGCCGAACTTGCCCATTTCAAAACCACGGGTGGCGCTGTCCACTGCACTTTGTGCGGCGGGCAGGATGGTCTGATTGAACGCGTTGACTTCGCCGTTGGCGGTCTGCCATTGCTCCAGACTGGTCTGGACTTCGGTGCGCAAGCGCAGCTCGGTGGCGTTGCGCCGATCCCGCGCCTGATCGCTACGGCGGGCGGCGGCGAGCACGTTGCCCTGATTGCGGTTGAACAGCGGAATCGGCATCGACAGCCCGACCACGTTGACCCGTTCGCGCTCGGTTTCGCTGTACTGGCTGCCGATGCTCACGGTCAGGTCGGGAATGCGCTGGGACTTTTCCAGGCCCAATGAGGCTTCGCGCTGATCGATCTGCAGTTTCGCCAGACGCAGCTCGGCGGTCTGGTTCAGACGCTCGAGCAAGCGGCCGGGCGGCGGCAGCGTGGCGAGGTTTTGTGTGGCGGTCTGGACGTTGGTCGAGGTCGGCAACGGTGCGCCCATGACCTGCGCCAGTTGCTGATAGGCGTTGGCCTGATCGCGCTCGGCGCGGCTCAGTTCCAGGCGCACTTCCGAGAGCTGCACCTGTGCCCGGGTGCCTTCGACCGGCGACGATTTGCCGGCCTCGATCCGGCCCTGCGCCACGCGCAAGCCGTGCTCGGCCAGTTGCAGAGACTGGCGCGCCAACTGCAAGCGTTGCTGCGCGGTTTGCGCGCTGTTGAACGCCTGAATCACATCGGCGCGCAAGGCATTGCGCTTGCGCTCCAGCTCGATGCCGGCGGCGTCCTGCGCCCGGCTGGCAACATCGATCCGCGCGGCGCGTTTACCGCCCAGCTCAATCGGCTGACTGAGCATCAGCGTGGTGGTGCGCGAGTCGCGCCGTGTGTCTTCGGCCTCCCACGACACTTCGGGATTGGGGATCAGCCCGGCCTGCTGGCGATCGCCCTCGGCGATGCCGATTTCCCACTGCGCGGCGGCGAGGTCGGGGTTGCCGGCGAAGGCACTTTGCAGCGCCTGATCCAGAGTCAGGGTCGAGGCGCTGGCAAGGCTGTTGCACGCCAACCACAAGAGGCCGCTGGCGGTTATGTTCAGGCGTGTTCGCGCCGTCAGTTTGATTAAACCGGGCAATTGGAAGACTTCCTTTATTCAAGAATCTTTGATGCCGCCACGGTAGGGTTTTGAACTTATCGTCAAGGTGACTGGAACATTACAAATCCGTTATCAACGGTTAGCGAAAGTTGTTTTGCTCTAGGATGCGAAGTGCAAACGGCGTTGTCGTAATACATCGAAACACATACGCACGGGTTATCTGCCAAACAGCACTTGCCGAAATCGAAGTCTCGGAAATTTGCTTTTTTTTAGCTGCGACAGGGTGTCGCGCAACGCCGGTTTAAAGGCTCCGCTCGTTGACCCTGTAGCCACTTCAGCCTTTACCGTGCCTGGCATCAAGTGATTGAAACGTGCGCAAGGCCCTACAAAAACAACAACTTTCCCGACCGCCTTAATTAAACATCCATTAAATGAAAGTGGTGAAAGATCATGCGAATCCTTGTCGTCGAGGACGAGCTTAAAGCTGCCGAATACTTGCATCAGGGTTTGACCGAAAGTGGTTATATCGTTGACCACGCCGCCACCGGTGCCGATGGCTTGCATCTCGCGCAACAGCAGACGTACGACCTGATCATTCTCGACGTGAACTTGCCGGAACTGGACGGCTGGGGCGTCCTGGAACAACTGCGCCGTACCCACTCCACGCGGGTGATGATGCTCACCGCGCGCGGGCGGCTGGCGGACAAGATTCGCGGTCTGGACCTGGGCGCCGACGACTATCTGGTCAAGCCGTTCGAGTTTCCCGAATTGCTCGCGCGGGTCCGCACCCTGATGCGCCGCAGCGAAAACATGCCGCTGCCGCAGGTGTTGAAAGTCGCTGATCTGGAGCTCGACCCGGGCCGCCATCGGGCATTTCGCGGCGCGCAGCGCATCGACCTGACCACCAAGGAGTTCGCCCTGCTGCACTTGCTGATGCGCCAGTCCGGCGAGGTGCTGACCCGCACACAAATCATCTCGCTGGTGTGGGACATGAATTTCGACTGCGACACCAACGTGGTCGAAGTGTCGATCCGCCGCTTGCGGGCGAAGATTGATGACCCGTTCGACAACAAGCTGATCCACACCCTGCGCGGTGTCGGCTACGTGCTGGAGGCGCGGGAATGAAGCCGGCCAGCCTGTCGATGCGCCTCGGGTTGACGGTGAGTATTCTCGGCGCGCTGCTGGTGGTGTTTCTGGCGATCCTTGCGTATTTCGCCCTGACCCATGAGCTCAATGCCCTGTCCCGCGACAGCCTGCAAAAGAAGATGGCGCAGGTGGAGCACAGCCTGTCGCTGTACGTCGACGCCAACGAAGTCAGTGGCAAGCCGCACATTCTGCTCGATCAGGTCATGGGCCATGACAACCTGACGCTGACGATTTATGACCGGTCGAACCTGCGTTCGCCGCTGCTCAAATCCGGCTCGGGACTCACCGATCCACGGGTGGAACTCAGAGCGGTTCGCGGGACCACCGATCAACTGACCTACAGCGACAGCAGCGATGCCGAAGGCGCGCGGTTCCTCAACGCATCGAAGCTGATTCGCCTCAAGGACGGCAGCAGCGTGCCGGTGCTGCTGTCGATGGACAACGCGCATGATCAAGCGCTGCTCAGTGCTTATCTGCGCTCGACGCTGATCGCGTTGCCGTTGCTGCTGATGTTCATCGGCCTCACAGCCTGGGGCGCGGTGCAGCGCGGACTGGCGCCGCTGCGCGAGTTTCGCAAAGTGGCGGCGATGGTTTCGACTCAGGATCTGGATCATCGGCTGTCGGTGGTGAACATGCCGCAGGAGCTGAGCGAACTGGCGCAGGGCATCAACTTCATGCTGCACCGCCTCGATGCCGGGGTGCAGCAGTTGTCGCAGTTCTCCGATGACCTGGCGCATGAGCTGCGCACGCCGATCAACAACCTGATGGGCAAGGCCCAGGTGACGCTGTCCCGCGAGCGTACGACCGAGGAGTACAAGGATGTGCTGGTGTCCAGCATCGAGGAACTGGAGCGTGTGGCGCGGATTGTCTCGGACATGCTGTTTCTGGCGCAGGTCAGTCATCCGTCGGCGCTGGCGCCGTTTGAATCGGTGGCGCTGGAGGTTGAGGCGGCGAAGGTCGCGGAGATGTTTTCGCTGTCGGCGCAGGACAAGCAGATTCACTTGAATGTTGTCGGCAGCGCCTCGGTGTTGGGCGATCGGCTGATGATTCAGCGGGCGATTTCCAACCTGCTGTCCAATGCGCTGCGTCATTGCCCGCACGGTAAAACCATCACCTTGCTGATCGAGCAAGGCGCGACGCAGACGTCACTGCTGGTCAGCAATCCCGGCGTCGGCATTGAGGCGCGACACCTGCCGCATCTGTTCGACCGCTTCTACCGCGTCGACAGCGCCCGCTCGCGCTCGCAGGGCAGCACCGGGCTGGGGCCTGGCAATCGTGCGCTCGATCATGAGCCTGCATCAGGGGGTGGCGGAGGTGAAGAGCTTGCCCGGCGTCATGACCGTGTTCCGCCTCGGTTTTCCTGCGGCGGCACCCATGGCCCCATCGCTTGCAGGCCAGCTCCCACAGTGAGTCGCGGTATGCCCGGGCCTGACGCCATGCTTGATACCAAGCATGAAGCTGGCATTGACCGATGT
>NZ_JABULD010000290.1:0-16537 GCF_014060985.1 Pseudomonas sp. MD195_PC81_125 | reverse complement strand
CACCGCTTAAAGCGCTCAACTTCCTCATTCACCAGTTCGATTCGGACATCGTGACTGTGGATTACCGTGTGCGCGGTTTCACCCGTGACGTTGAAGGCAACAAGCACTTCATCGACCACGAGATCAACTCGATCCAGAACTACCTTTCCGAAGACACCCGCGACGCGTACCAGATGACCGACGTGAACGTGTACCAGGAAAACCTGTTCCACACCAAAATGCTGCTGAAGAACTTCGAACTGGATAACTACCTGTTCGGCGACGCCACCAGCAACCTGTCCGCTGAACAGCGGGCACAGGTAACTGAACGTGTGAAACACGAAATGCTGGAAATCTTCTACGCGCGCAACATGCCGGCGTAAGATTCCCGGGCACAAAAAAGGCGACTACTTTGCGGTAGTCGCCTTTTTTATTACCGAAACAGAGCCCTGTGGGAGCGAGCCTGCTCGCGAAGGGGCCCTCAGCAGCAATACCGATCTCAGATCCGATAAGTACTCTTGGTCATCACCTTCGCCAACAGACTCATCCCGAACTTCACCGGCGCCGGAAAACGGAAACCACCCGCATCCAGTGCACTCTCCGCATGATGTTGTTCATCAATGCGCATCTGTTCCAGAATTGCCCGGGACTTCTCGTCCTCGGCCGGCAATTGCTCCAGGTGCTCGTTCAGGTGCTTGCACACCTGATGCTCGGTAGCTGCGACGAAGCCAAGGCTGACCTTGTCACTGATCAGACCGGCCACAGCGCCGATGCCGAACGACATTCCATAGAACAGTGGATTGAGCACACTGGTATGGCTACCCAGTTGATGAATGCGCTGTTCGCACCACACCAGATGATCAATTTCCTCTTCGGCGGCGTGTTCCATGGCAGCACGCACCTGCGGCAACTTGGCGGTCAGCGCCTGACCTTGGTACAACGCTTGGGCGCACACTTCACCGGTGTGGTTGATGCGCATCAGGCCGGCGACGTGGCGGGTGTCTTCATCGCTCATCTGCACTTCCGGCTGCACAATGGCTGGAGACGGACGGTACGGCTGACCACTGAAGGGCAGCAGGGTACGCATCGCGGCATCGGCTTGCAGCAGAAGACGGTCAATCGGCGAGTAGTGACGTTGGGTAGTCATGCTGACCTCCGGGAAAAATCTCGACCGCCAGTTTAACCCAATCGGCCGGGGAAGGTTTGCGCTGGGTCATCAGTCACACTGGATGTGCTTTTTGCTTTATGCAGGAGCTGCCGAAGGCTGCGATYCTTTTTGATACTCGAAGATCAAAAGATCGCACCTTCGGCAGCTCCTGCACAGGTTTGCTGGTATCAGCCCGGCGGCCAGTTCATCTGGCGCTGACCGAGTACATGCATATGAATGTGATAGACGGTCTGCCCACCTTTTTCATTGCAGTTCATCACCACCCGGAAGCCTTCCTCGCAGCCCAGTTCCAGCGCCAGACGCTGGGCGGTGAACAGGATGTGCCCGGCCAGTGCCTTGTCGTCTTCGGTCAGGTCGTTGAGGGTGCGCACCGGTTTCTTCGGGATCACCAGAAAGTGCACCGGTGCCTGAGGGGCGATGTCGTGGAACGCCAGAACCTGGTCGTCCTCGTAAATGATCTGGGCCGGGATTTCCCGGTTGATGATCTTGGTGAACAGAGTATCCACTGCTGTTTTCTCCGTTGTGGGGGCTGGCCTGAGTGTACTCATGGGAAATGACCGCGCCCAGTGATTTGCCGTAGGACAGTTCAGCGCGGGCAGTAAGCCTTGTTGACCATGCCGACGATGGTGCGATTGAGCCAGCGCGAGCCAAGGCGCGGCAGGAACGCCAGCCAGCGGTTGCGTCGGCCGGGGATAATGATTGCGCGGTTTTTCTCCAGCGCACGCACGGTGTACAGCGCGACTTCCTCGGGGCTCATCAGCAGTTTGCTGTCCTTGAGTTTGTCGCTGTTGAGCTGCGCGGTGCGGAAAAATGCGGTGCGCGTCGGGCCGGGGCAGAGCACCGAAACCTTGACCGCGCTCTGTTTCAGTTCAACCCGCAGCGCTTCGGAGAAGTGCAGAACGTAAGCCTTGCTGGCGTAGTAAGTGCTCATCCACGGACCGGGATTGAACGCTGCCACTGAAGCGACGTTGAGGATCTGCCCGCCGCCCTGCAGCGCCATGCTGTTGCCGATGGCATGGCACAGACGGGTGAGGGCGAGGATGTTGACTTCGATCAGATCCTGCTCGGTCATCCAGTCCTGGGCGAGGAACGGGCCGCAGGTACCGATGCCGGCGCAATTGACCAGCAGATCGATCTGCCGGTCGCCTTCTTCCAGCTCCAGCAGGAAGCCGGAGAGGCGCAATGGCTCGCCCAGATCGCAGGCGCGGAACAACACTTCCACGCCAAAGCGCTGGGTCAGTTCGATCGCGATACTTTCCAGCTGATCACGCTGGCGAGCCACCAGAATCAAGCTGCGGCCGCGTCGGGCCAGCGCTTCGGCCATGGCCAGGCCGATGCCGCTGGAGGCGCCGGTGATCAGAGCGTAACGGGTCATGCATTTCTCCATCGCAACAGCCCCGCGCCAGCGACGCAGGTGTCACGGCGGGGAGCGTTGTTCATTCTTTCGCAGAGTCTACAGGGGCCGGGGGCGCTTCGGCTGCATCGTCCACGGAATTCGCAGGTACAGTCTCGACCTCGACTTCATCGGTGGTGACCGAGCCGCTTTCATAGCTGCTCTCAAGGTTGCTTTCGTATTCCTGCTGAATCGCCGAGATACCGCCGAGCATGCCGCCGGCAAATACCAGGGCGAAGAACACGATCCACAACGAGCACAGCACTTTGACCGCGGTGCTGTTGGGCGGGGGCGGCGGGCCGTAGCGGTTGGCCCCGGTGTTGCCCGGCACGACCATGATCACCAGCGGGAAGAAGCTGCCCACGAACGGCACCAGATTCAGCAGCCAGAGCCAGCCGGACCAGCCGATGTCGTGCAGGCGCTGCACGCTGAACAGAATGCTGACAATGATGAAACCGAGGAACAGGAAGAACGCGAATAGCCCGCCGATGATCAGGCCGGTGGTGGAGTCGCCACTGACCAGTCCGAGCCCGATAAACGCGAATATCGCCACGATCGGCAGAGTCACCAGGCTCAGGACCATGGTCCAGGCCAGAAAGCGCAGGCGACCGATCCGGCCCTCGACGTTGAAGGGCTTGAGGGTGGCGAAGGCTGGCAGGTTTTCGCCGACGTTGGCCTGAGGGGGCGCATAAGGTGATGCGGAGTCGTTGAAGGTTGCCGGTTGCTCATGCACGTCCGACAGACTCAGTTCGATCGCCGTTTCGCTTTCGATCCGTGCATCGATCCCGGTCTTGTTCAGTGCTTGCAGATAGGTTTGCGCATCGCTGTAGGTCAGGTCGCGTTTGAGGGCGACGGTGCTGCCATTGAACAGGCGCTCTATGGCGGCGACATCGCTTTTGAACAGGGCCGCGAGATTGAGCTTGGCGGTGGTGAGATCGACACCGGGCTGTAGAGCTCCGGCGAAAACGATCTTGTAACGAGGTTCGCTCATGGCCGAGGCATCCTTGTCGCGAATTAATTGAGGGTCAGCAAGTGTAAGGCCAGTCACTCTAAGACTGGCCTGATTTTTCTCAGCGTGGCCAACGCTTCGGCAACTGCGCCGCACGCTCCAGCGCCTGACGGTATTCCGCGTCGAGCCGGGCGATCAACTGATCCACGCTCGGCAGGTCGTCAATCTGGCCTACGCCTTGGCCGGCCGACCACACGGTTTTCCAGGCCTTGGCTTCGTCGTTGATCGGCTTGAGTTTGTCACCGAAATTGACCTCGCCTTTGCCTTGCAGCGCGGCCATGTCGAAACCAGCAGCTTCCAGGCTTTGGCGCATGAAGCTCGCCGGTACGCCAGAGACCGCAGGCGTATGAATGATGTCCGCCGCTTTGGCCGTCAGCAGCATGTCCTTGTAGGCATCAGGTGCATGACTTTCGGTGGTGCCGATAAATCGCGTGCCGAAGTAGGCCAGATCCGCGCCAAGCAGTTGTGCAGCCAAAATCTCGTGGCCGTGGTTCAGACATCCGGCAAGCAGCAGGGTTTTATCGAAGAACTCGCGGATCTCGGCGATCAGCGCAAACGGACTCCAGGTGCCGGCATGGCCACCGGCACCCGCCGCAACCGCGATCAAACCGTCGACGCCGGCTTCGGCGGCTTTCTCGGCATGCCGGCGCGTGGTCACGTCGTGGAACACCAGGCCGCCGTAGCTGTGCACGGCATCGACCAGTTCTTTCACCGCACCGAGGCTGGTGATGACAATCGGCACCTTGTGCTCGACGCAGATGTTCAGATCCGCCTGCAAGCGCGGATTGCTGTTGTGCACGATCAGATTCACGGCATACGGCGCCGGGTTGTCCAGTGTCGCCAGGCCCGCTTCAATCTCCTCCAGCCAGGCCTTGAAACCGCTGCTTTCACGCTGGTTCAGCGCCGGGAAGCTGCCGACCACGCCGTTACGGCAGCAGGCGAGCACCAGTTCCGGGTTGGAGATCAGGAACATCGGCGCCGCCACTACCGGCAAGCGCAGACGTTGTTCGAGCAGAGCGGGCAGCGACATTGGAAATCCCCCGAGGTGTGATGCCTGTTATGAAATTAGAACGGCTTGACCACGACCAGAATTACGATAGCCAGCAATATCAGAACCGGCACTTCATTGAACCAGCGATAAAAGACATGGCTGCGGGTGTTCTCGCCACGGGCGAAGCGTTTTACCTGCGCGCCGCACATGTGGTGGTAGCCGATCAGCAGGACCACCAGGGTCAGCTTGGCGTGAATCCAGCCGCCCATGCTGAAGATGCCCGGATTGAGGTAGATCAGCCAGCCGCCGAAGATCAACGTGGCGATCATCGCCGGGCCCATGATGCCGCGATACAGCTTGCGTTCCATGAGGCTGAAGCGTTCCTTGCTGATCGTGTCTTCACTTTGTGCGTGATAAACGAACAGCCGTGGCAAGTAGAACAGCCCGGCAAACCAGCAGACGACGCTGACAATATGAAGCGCTTTGATCCATAGATAGAGCATTTTGGTTATTCCCAGGTTCACGGTAGCCGGGATAGTAGAGGCTTGAGCGTCCGCACGTCACCTTGATGGTTGTCGCAGGGCCGCGCGGCCCCTATTATCGACGGCTTTCCAGTGGGTTCGTTGAGGGCAGGTTTATGGTCAAGGTCGGTATCGTCGGCGGCACGGGTTACACCGGTGTCGAACTGCTGCGTCTGTTGGCACAGCATCCGCAGGCAGAAGTGGTGGTGATCACTTCCCGATCCGAGGCCGGTCTGGCCGTGGCTGACATGTACCCGAACCTGCGCGGTCACTACGACGGCCTGGCGTTCAGCGTGCCGGACATCAAAACCCTGGGCGCATGTGATGTGGTGTTCTTCGCCACCCCGCACGGCGTTGCTCATGCGTTGGCCGGTGAACTGTTGGCGGCGGGCACCAAGGTCATCGACCTGTCCGCGGACTTCCGTTTGCAGGACGCTGAAGAATGGGCCAAATGGTACGGCCAGCCACACGGCGCGCCCGAGTTGCTGGACGAGGCGGTCTACGGCCTGCCGGAAGTCAATCGCGAGCAGATCAAAAAAGCGCGTCTGATCGCTGTGCCGGGTTGCTACCCAACCGCTACGCAGTTGGGTTTCCTGCCGCTGCTTGAAGCGGGTCTGGCTGACACTTCGCGGCTGATCGCCGACTGCAAATCAGGTGTCAGCGGTGCCGGTCGCGGCGCATCTGTAGGCTCGCTGTACTCCGAGACGTCGGAAAGCATGAAGGCTTATGCGGTCAAAGGTCACCGTCATCTGCCGGAAATTCGCCAGGGTCTGCGTCGTGCGGCGGGCAAGGATGTCGGTCTGACCTTCGTTCCGCACCTGACGCCGATGATCCGTGGTATTCACTCCACGCTCTACGCGACCGTGGTGGATCGTTCGGTGGATCTCCAGGCTCTGTTCGAAAAGCGTTACGCCAACGAGCCGTTCGTCGATGTGATGCCGGCCGGCAGCCATCCGGAAACCCGCAGCGTGCGCGGTGCCAACGTCTGCCGCATCGCCGTGCACCGCCCGCAGGATGGCGATCTGGTGGTGGTGCTGTCGGTGATCGACAACCTGGTCAAAGGCGCGTCGGGTCAGGCGGTGCAGAACATGAACATCCTGTTCGGGCTGGATGAGCGTTTCGGCCTGTCCCACGCCGGTATGCTGCCGTAACACGTTCGTCAACACAGCAAAAAGGCCCGTCAACCGGGCCTTTTTGCATTCTGGGCAACTGTTCGGGTTTATTGATATACCGTAACAATAGTTGACCGATTTTCTAGGACAAGCGGATAATGCGCGTCATCACGCATTATGGCGGCGTAACGCCGGGAGATAGTCAGCATGAGCGTCGAATCCTTCACCCCCACGGCTTTGCAATTCACTCAAGGTGCTGCGCACAAGGTGAAGAGCCTGGTCGATGAAGAGGGGAATGATCGCTTGAAGCTGCGCGTATTCGTTACGGGCGGCGGTTGTTCAGGGTTTCAGTACGGCTTCACCTTCGATGAAGATGTGGCCGAGGACGACACCATCGTCGAGCGCGAAGGCGTGAGCCTGGTGGTGGATCCGATGAGCTTCCAGTATCTGGCGGGTGCCGAAGTGGATTACCAGGAAGGTCTGGAAGGTTCGCGCTTCGTGATCAAGAACCCGAACGCCACCACTACTTGTGGTTGCGGCTCTTCGTTCTCGATCTGATCGCGCCTCGCTGCACACAACAAAACGCCGCAGAGCCTTACGGTTCTGCGGCGTTTTTTGTTGCCTGCGTTTTGCTCAGTTGGGGTAGATGGCGCCGAGTACCCGCAGACCTTTGGCGCCAGTGACGCTCGGGCGGTTGGCGGCAATGCCTTCGAGGCAGCAATGAGCAAGCCAGGCGAAGGCCATGGCCTCGACCCAGTCCGGATCGACACCGTGAGTCGCGGTGCTGGCGACGATAGCGTTCGGCAGCAGATCGGCGAGACGCTTCATCAGCGTGGCGTTATGAGCGCCGCCGCCGCAGACCAGCATTTCCCGGGTATCGGCTTGAGCGCTTTGCAGCGACTCGACGATGGTCAGTGCCGTCAGTTCCAGCAATGTTGCCTGGACGTTTTCAGCAGCAAAGGTCGGCAGTCTGGATAGGTGTTGTTGCAGCCACGGCAGGTTGAACACTTCGCGGCCGGTGCTCTTCGGGCCCTTTGTGACAAAGAACGGGTCGCTGAGCAGCGCTGACAGCAAGGCGGGCTCTACCGTACCGCTGGCTGCCCACTGACCGGCGCGATCATAATTCTCACCGCGTTGCTGATGAATCCAGGCATCCATCAGCACATTTCCGGGGCCGCAGTCGAAACCGGCTACAGGCCGCGTCGGCTCTATCAGGCTCAGATTGCTGAAACCGCCGACATTCAAGACTGCACGGTTACCGCTACGCTCTTCGAACAAAGCTTCATGGAAGGCTGGCACCAGCGGCGCGCCTTGGCCGCCGGCAGCCACGTCGCGGCTGCGGAAGTCGCTGACCACGGTGATACCGGTCAGCTCCGTGAGTAGCGCAGGATTGCCGATCTGTACGGTGAAGCCGCGAGCGGGCTCATGGCGAATGGTCTGGCCGTGGCTGCCGATTGCACGAATGGCGTCGGGCTTGAGCTGCTGCTGATCGAGGAGGGTATGGATGCCCTGCGCGGCGAGTTTCACCCAGTGCTGTTGAGCGATCGCCGAGCGTGCGATCTCGTCGGGGCCGCTGGCGCACAAGCCAAGCAGCTCGGCGCGCAGGGATTCAGGCATGGGGATGTAGTGCGTGGCGATCAGTTTGATCGCCGAGGTTTGCTCGATCAGGGCGATGTCCAGCCCGTCGAGACTGGTGCCGGACATCACGCCTATATAAAGCGCCATGGCTTAGCGCTTGCTCGAAGCCAGCATGGTGGCCTTCTCTTGATCCATGCGCGCCATCAGCGGCTGGCTCTGCGCAAGGAAACGTGCGCGTTCGGACTTGGCGATCGGATCCGCCATTGGCAGCTTCTGGCCCAATGGGTCAACGTGAACACCGTTGACCTGGAACTCATAGTGCAAGTGCGGGCCGGTGGACAGGCCGGTAGTCCCGATATAACCGATCACCTGACCCTGCTTGACGTTACCGCCGGTCTTCACGCCCTTGGCGAAACCCTGCATGTGGCCATAGAGCGTACGGTAGGTGTTGCCATGTTGAATGATCACCGTATTGCCGTATCCGCCGCGGCGGCCGGCCAGCAGCACTTTACCGTCACCGGCCGCCTTGATCGGCGTACCGCGCGGGGCTGCGTAATCGACACCTTTGTGGGCGCGGATCTTGTTGAGGATCGGATGTTTGCGGCCCATGGAGAATTTGGAGCTGATGCGGGCGAAGTCCACCGGGGTACGGATGAACGCTTTGCGCATGCTGTTGCCATCAGCGGTGTAATAGCTGCTGTTGCCTTGCTTGTTGGTGTAACGCACGGCGGTGTAAGTCTTGCCGCGGTTGGTGAAGCGCGCCGACAGAATCGGGCCATTACCGACGGCTTTGCCGTTAACCACTTTCTGCTCGTAGATCACGTCGAATTCGTCGCCCTGACGGATATCCTGAGCGAAGTCGACGTCGTAGCCAAATACGCTGGCCATGTCCATGGTCAGACTGTGGGACAGGCCTGCGCGGGCAGCGGATTGTGACAGGGAGCTATTGATCACGCCGTGCACGTAAGCCGTGCGAACAGTCGGTTTTGCGGTGACGCGGTTGAATGCATAGCCCTTGTCGTTCTTGGTCAGGGTGATGGTTTCAACGTCGCTGACTTTGCTGTGCAGGCTGGTCAGTTGGCCTTGCGGGTTCAGTTCGAACTCAAGCTTCTGGCCGTGCTTGAGCTGGCTGAATTGTTTGGCTTGTTTGTCGCTCGCCAGGACTTCATGCACGGCGGCGGCTGGCAGACCGACTTTCTCGAATAATGTCGAGAGCGTATCGCCTTTGGAGACGACAACCTCGCGGTGTCCTGGAGCTTTTGGTTTTTCGGCAACCGGGGCAGGCGCAGGTGCGGCTTCAGCGGTTTGCGGAGTGTCTTCGGTGCTGTTTTCGATCTGGGCGAAAGGTGAGGCTACTGGCTCATTTGTGGCTTGAGCCGCGTCAGCAGCGTCTTGATCTTGTGTCAGTTGTTCAGCAGGACTTTCCAGTTCAAGGCTCAGGGTCGTCTTTTTGGCTTCAACATCACTGGAAGGGAATACCAGGAGCGCCAGGCTGAGAAGGGCGGCGATTCCACTTGCGGCGAGCAGGTGGGTCTTCGGGTAAAGCGGTGGCGCTTTAGACGGTTCAGTGGTCATAAGTATTTTTGACTTTGAAAAAAGATGAATTGGAAAAGATGAATGACATGATGAAGATGAAATAACTGTATAAAATATAACCAAATCATCCCCGAAGCAAGTCTACAGACACCCTGTCTGCAGATTGGTGTCCGTGCGCCGGGCAAAACTTGTAATTGGTGCACGATCTTGTATGGTTGGTTCCCTTTGAATCTGAGCCTTGCGGGTCTGTTATGAAGTCGGTTGAAGAGCAGCTAGCGCTGATTAAACGTGGTGCGGAAGAACTATTGGTCGAGTCCGAGCTGATCGAGAAGCTCAAGCGCGGCCAGCCGCTGCGTATCAAGGCTGGTTTCGATCCAACCGCCCCGGATCTGCACTTGGGTCACACCGTGCTTATTAATAAGCTGCGCCAGTTTCAGGAATTGGGGCATCAGGTGATTTTCCTCATTGGTGACTTCACTGGAATGATCGGTGATCCAAGCGGCAAGAGTGCGACTCGTCCTCCTTTGACTCGCGAGCAGGTTCTGGAAAACGCCGAAACGTACAAGACTCAAGTGTTCAAGATTCTTGATCCGGCGAAAACCGAAGTCGCATTCAACTCCTCCTGGATGGATCAGATGGGGCCGGCGGACTTCATTCGTCTGACTTCGCAATACACCGTCGCGCGCATGCTAGAGCGTGATGACTTCGACAAGCGTTACACCACCAATCAGCCGATCGCTATTCATGAGTTCCTCTATCCGCTGGTTCAGGGTTATGACTCGGTTGCTCTGCGCGCGGATGTCGAGCTGGGCGGTACCGATCAGAAGTTCAACTTGCTGATGGGGCGAGAGCTGCAGCGTGGTTATGGTCAGGAAGCTCAGTGCATTCTGACCATGCCGTTGCTCGAGGGCCTGGATGGCGTGAAGAAAATGTCCAAGTCGTTGGGCAATTACGTCGGTATCCAGGAAGCGCCAGGTGTCATGTACGGCAAGCTTGTTTCGATTCCGGATGCGCTGATGTGGCGTTACTTTGAGCTGCTCAGCTTCCGTTCGATGGATGAGATCGATGCCTTCCCGTGCGGATGTTGAGGCGGGGGCCAATCCGCGCGATATCAAGATCAAGCTGGCGGAAGAGATTGTTGCGCGTTTCCACGGTGAGGAGGCTGCGGCCAATGCTCATCGGGCTGCGGGTAATCGTATGAAGGATGGTGAGTTGCCGGATGATCTGCCGGAGATCGAGCTGGCCTCTGTTGAGGATATGCCAATTGCTGCTGTCCTTAATAAGGCGGGCCTGGTGAAGAACTCGGCGGCGGCGCGCGATCTGTTGGCTTCCGGTGGTGTGCGTGTCGATGGTGAGGTGGTTGATCGCTCCTTTATATATGTACTGGGTGCGACTCACGTCTGTCAGGCCGGCAAGAAGGCGTTTGCGCGCATCACGCTGAAATCGGAATAAAGTTTGAAATAAGGGTTGACGGCGAATTTTAGAAGCCTATAATTCGCCCCACTTCCGGCGCAGTCGAAACGGAAAACTCCTTGAGATTCAACGAGTTAAGCAGTTTTGACGGCGGATCGCTTCAGTTCATCGAAGCCTGGAAGGAGTTGAAAGAGCGGTGATGTTTGGCTCTTTTGACGGTTCGATCTTCTCGGTCGAAAGCGGTGAAAAAGAGGTGTTGACAGCAGCGTGTAACGCTGTAGAATTCGCCTCCCGCTAACGAGAGATCGGAAGCGCAAGTGGTTGAAGTTGTTGAAGAATTCTTCGAAAGCTTCTGAAAATAATCACTTGACAGCAAATGAGGCTGCTGTAGAATGCGCGCCTCGGTTGAGACGAAAGATCTTAACCAACCGCTCTTTAACAACTGAATCAAGCAATTCGTGTGGGTGCTTGTGGAGTCAGACTGATAGTCAACAAGATTATCAGCATCACAAGTTACTCCGCGAGAAATCAAAGATGTAACCAACGATTGCTGGGCCAAGTTTAGGGTTTCTTAAAAACCCAAAGATGTTTGAACTGAAGAGTTTGATCATGGCTCAGATTGAACGCTGGCGGCAGGCCTAACACATGCAAGTCGAGCGGATGAGAGGAGCTTGCTCCTGGATTCAGCGGCGGACGGGTGAGTAATGCCTAGGAATCTGCCTGGTAGTGGGGGACAACGTTTCGAAAGGAACGCTAATACCGCATACGTCCTACGGGAGAAAGCAGGGGACCTTCGGGCCTTGCGCTATCAGATGAGCCTAGGTCGGATTAGCTAGTTGGTGAGGTAATGGCTCACCAAGGCGACGATCCGTAACTGGTCTGAGAGGATGATCAGTCACACTGGAACTGAGACACGGTCCAGACTCCTACGGGAGGCAGCAGTGGGGAATATTGGACAATGGGCGAAAGCCTGATCCAGCCATGCCGCGTGTGTGAAGAAGGTCTTCGGATTGTAAAGCACTTTAAGTTGGGAGGAAGGGTTGTAGATTAATACTCTGCAATTTTGACGTTACCGACAGAATAAGCACCGGCTAACTCTGTGCCAGCAGCCGCGGTAATACAGAGGGTGCAAGCGTTAATCGGAATTACTGGGCGTAAAGCGCGCGTAGGTGGTTTGTTAAGTTGGATGTGAAATCCCCGGGCTCAACCTGGGAACTGCATCCAAAACTGGCAAGCTAGAGTATGGTAGAGGGTGGTGGAATTTCCTGTGTAGCGGTGAAATGCGTAGATATAGGAAGGAACACCAGTGGCGAAGGCGACCACCTGGACTGATACTGACACTGAGGTGCGAAAGCGTGGGGAGCAAACAGGATTAGATACCCTGGTAGTCCACGCCGTAAACGATGTCAACTAGCCGTTGGGAGCCTTGAGCTCTTAGTGGCGCAGCTAACGCATTAAGTTGACCGCCTGGGGAGTACGGCCGCAAGGTTAAAACTCAAATGAATTGACGGGGGCCCGCACAAGCGGTGGAGCATGTGGTTTAATTCGAAGCAACGCGAAGAACCTTACCAGGCCTTGACATCCAATGAACTTTCCAGAGATGGATTGGTGCCTTCGGGAACATTGAGACAGGTGCTGCATGGCTGTCGTCAGCTCGTGTCGTGAGATGTTGGGTTAAGTCCCGTAACGAGCGCAACCCTTGTCCTTAGTTACCAGCACGTTATGGTGGGCACTCTAAGGAGACTGCCGGTGACAAACCGGAGGAAGGTGGGGATGACGTCAAGTCATCATGGCCCTTACGGCCTGGGCTACACACGTGCTACAATGGTCGGTACAGAGGGTTGCCAAGCCGCGAGGTGGAGCTAATCCCACAAAACCGATCGTAGTCCGGATCGCAGTCTGCAACTCGACTGCGTGAAGTCGGAATCGCTAGTAATCGCGAATCAGAATGTCGCGGTGAATACGTTCCCGGGCCTTGTACACACCGCCCGTCACACCATGGGAGTGGGTTGCACCAGAAGTAGCTAGTCTAACCTTCGGGAGGACGGTTACCACGGTGTGATTCATGACTGGGGTGAAGTCGTAACAAGGTAGCCGTAGGGGAACCTGCGGCTGGATCACCTCCTTAATCGACGACATCAGCTGCTCCATAAGTTCCCACACGAATTGCTTGATTCATTGAAGAAGACAAAAGCTAAGTAAAAGCTTAGAAATGAATATTCCGGTGTGAATATTGCTTTCTAGTCTTTGATTAGATCGTTCTTTAAAAATTTGGGTATGTGATAGAAAGATAGACTGAACGTTACTTTCACTGGTAACGGATCAGGCTAAGGTAAAATTTGTGAGTGACTCTTAAGAGTTTTGCGAATTTTCGGCGAATGTCGTCTTCACAGTATAACCAGATTGCTTGGGGTTATATGGTCAAGTGAAGAAGCGCATACGGTGGATGCCTTGGCAGTCAGAGGCGATGAAAGACGTGGTAGCCTGCGAAAAGCTTCGGGGAGTCGGCAAACAGACTTTGATCCGGAGATGTCTGAATGGGGGAACCCAGCCATCACAAGATGGTTATCTTGTACTGAATACATAGGTGCAAGAGGCGAACCAGGGGAACTGAAACATCTAAGTACCCTGAGGAAAAGAAATCAACCGAGATTCCCTTAGTAGTGGCGAGCGAACGGGGACTAGCCCTTAAGTGGCTTTGAGATTAGCGGAACGCTCTGGAAAGTGCGGCCATAGTGGGTGATAGCCCTGTACGCGAAAGTCTCTTAGTCATGAAATCGAGTAGGACGGAGCACGAGAAACTTTGTCTGAATATGGGGGGACCATCCTCCAAGGCTAAATACTACTGACTGACCGATAGTGAACTAGTACCGTGAGGGAAAGGCGAAAAGAACCCCGGAGAGGGGAGTGAAATAGATCCTGAAACCGTATGCGTACAAGCAGTGGGAGCAGACTTTGTTCTGTGACTGCGTACCTTTTGTATAATGGGTCAGCGACTTATTTTCAGTGGCGAGCTTAACCGAATAGGGGAGGCGTAGCGAAAGCGAGTCTTAATAGGGCGTCTAGTCGCTGGGAATAGACCCGAAACCGGGCGATCTATCCATGGGCAGGTTGAAGGTTAGGTAACACTGACTGGAGGACCGAACCGACTACCGTTGAAAAGTTAGCGGATGACCTGTGGATCGGAGTGAAAGGCTAATCAAGCTCGGAGATAGCTGGTTCTCCTCGAAAGCTATTTAGGTAGCGCCTCATGTATCACTGTAGGGGGTAGAGCACTGTTTCGGCTAGGGGGTCATCCCGACTTACCAAACCGATGCAAACTCCGAATACCTACAAGTGCCGAGCATGGGAGACACACGGCGGGTGCTAACGTCCGTCGTGAAAAGGGAAACAACCCAGACCGTCAGCTAAGGTCCCAAAGTTATGGTTAAGTGGGAAACGATGTGGGAAGGCTTAGACAGCTAGGAGGTTGGCTTAGAAGCAGCCACCCTTTAAAGAAAGCGTAATAGCTCACTAGTCGAGTCGGCCTGCGCGGAAGATGTAACGGGGCTCAAACCATACACCGAAGCTACGGGTATCACGCAAGTGATGCGGTAGAGGAGCGTTCTGTAAGCCTGTGAAGGTGAGTTGAGAAGCTTGCTGGAGGTATCAGAAGTGCGAATGCTGACATGAGTAACGACAATGGGTGTGAAAAACACCCACGCCGAAAGACCAAGGTTTCCTGCGCAACGTTAATCGACGCAGGGTTAGTCGGTCCCTAAGGCGAGGCTGAAAAGCGTAGTCGATGGAAAACAGGTTAATATTCCTGTACTTCTGGTTATTGCGATGGAGGGACGGAGAAGGCTAGGCCAGCTTGGCGTTGGTTGTCCAAGTTTAAGGTGGTAGGCTGAGATCTTAGGTAAATCCGGGATCTTAAGGCCGAGAGCTGATGACGAGTTACCTTTCAGGTGACGAAGTGGTTGATGCCATGCTTCCAAGAAAAGCTTCTAAGCTTCAGATAACCAGGAACCGTACCCCAAACCGACACAGGTGGTTGGGTAGAGAATACCAAGGCGCTTGAGAGAACTCGGGTGAAGGAACTAGGCAAAATGGCACCGTAACTTCGGGAGAAGGTGCGCCGGTGAGGGTGAAGGACTTGCTCCGTAAGCTCATGCCGGTCGAAGATACCAGGCCGCTGCGACTGTTTATTAAAAACACAGCACTCTGCAAACACGAAAGTGGACGTATAGGGTGTGACGCCTGCCCGGTGCCGGAAGGTTAATTGATGGGGTTAGCTAACGCGAAGCTCTTGATCGAAGCCCCGGTAAACGGCGGCCGTAACTATAACGGTCCTAAGGTAGCGAAATTCCTTGTCGGGTAAGTTCCGACCTGCACGAATGGCGTAACGATGGCGGCGCTGTCTCCACCCGAGACTCAGTGAAATTGAAATCGCTGTGAAGATGCAGTGTATCCGCGGCTAGACGGAAAGACCCCGTGAACCTTTACTATAGCTTTGCACTGGACTTTGAATTTGCTTGTGTAGGATAGGTGGGAGGCTTTGAAGCGTGGACGCCAGTTCGCGTGGAGCCATCCTTGAAATACCACCCTGGCAACTTTGAGGTTCTAACTCAGGTCCGTTATCCGGATCGAGGACAGTGTATGGTGGGTAGTTTGACTGGGGCGGTCTCCTCCTAAAGAGTAACGGAGGAGTACGAAGGTGCGCTCAGACCGGTCGGAAATCGGTCGTAGAGTATAAAGGCAAAAGCGCGCTTGACTGCGAGACAGACACGTCGAGCAGGTACGAAAGTAGGTCTTAGTGATCCGGTGGTTCTGTATGGAAGGGCCATCGCTCAACGGATAAAAGGTACTCCGGGGATAACAGGCTGATACCGCCCAAGAGTTCATATCGACGGCGGTGTTTGGCACCTCGATGTCGGCTCATCACATCCTGGGGCTGAAGCCGGTCCCAAGGGTATGGCTGTTCGCCATTTAAAGTGGTACGCGAGCTGGGTTTAGAACGTCGTGAGACAGTTCGGTCCCTATCTGCCGTGGACGTTTGAGATTTGAGAGGGGCTGCTCCTAGTACGAGAGGACCGGAGTGGACGAACCTCTGGTGTTCCGGTTGTCACGCCAGTGGCATTGCCGGGTAGCTATGTTCGGGAAAGATAACCGCTGAAAGCATCTAAGCGGGAAACTTGCCTCAAGATGAGATCTCACTGGAACCTTGAGTTCCCTGAAGGGCCGTCGAAGACTACGACGTTGATAGGTTGGGTGTGTAAGCGCTGTGAGGCGTTGAGCTAACCAATACTAATTGCCCGTGAGGCTTGACCATATAACACCCAAGCAATCTGAATGCTCGAAAGAGACCAGATTGCGGTGTGTGAAGACGCAATGAACCGAAAGTTCGCGCTGCTCACAAACACCTGTATCACATACCCGATTTGCTGAAGCGAGGCCAGTTGGTCACGAGTCAGTACCCGAATTTCTTGACGACCATAGAGCGTTGGAACCACCTGATCCCATCCCGAACTCAGAAGTGAAACGATGCATCGCCGATGGTAGTGTGGGGTTTCCCCATGTGAGAGTAGGTCATCGTCAAGATTAAATTCCGAAACCCCAATTGCGAAAGCAGTTGGGGTTTTGTTTTAGTAGAAGTCACCGATTTTGCTGGCACGTTACCGTGTTGACGGGCCAGATACAGAATTTCTTGACGACCATAGAGCGTTGGAACCACCTGATCCCATCCCGAACTCAGAAGTGAAACGATGCATCGCCGATGGTAGTGTGGGGTTTCCCCATGTGAGAGTAGGTCATCGTCAAGATTAAATTCCAGAACCCCTGTCTGCTAACGCAGACAG
>NZ_JABULD010000590.1:0-3743 GCF_014060985.1 Pseudomonas sp. MD195_PC81_125 | reverse complement strand
CAAGCCAGCTCCCACAGGGTCTGTGATGTTCACAAAAATATGTGCCCACTGGAGTTCCTTGTGGGAGCTGGCTTGCCAGCGATGGGGCCTGACCGGTCACCCGAGAAACCACCCGGTTTCAAACCTGCGACACCCCGCCACGCCACGACCTTGGTCGACACTGACTAACCGCCGCACTCATGCGAGACTGTCCGCCCGGGCAGGATTGCCGGGGAGTCTTTTGTCGGGAGTGTTGCATGTCGTTGTCCACCGGGCTGATCGCCGCCGTCGCCCTGGCCTATATGGCCATCATGTTCGCCATCGCCTTCTACGGCGACCGTCGCAGCACGCCGTTGCCGCCGCGGATGCGCGCGTGGGTGTACAGCCTGTCGCTGGCGGTTTATTGCACCAGTTGGACGTTCTTCGGCGCGGTCGGCCAAGCCGCCGAACAGCTGTGGTCATTCCTGCCGATCTACCTCGGACCGATCCTGTTGCTGCTGGGCGCGCCGTGGGTCCTGCAGAAAATGGTGATGATCAGTAAACAGGAGAACATCACCTCGATTGCCGACTTCATCGCCGCGCGCTACGGCAAATCGCAATCGCTGGCAGTGGTGGTCGCGCTGATCTGCCTGGTCGGCGTCCTCCCTTATATCGCCCTGCAACTCAAAGGCATCGTCCTCGGCGTGAACCTGTTGATCGGCGCCGGTGCCGACGCCATGGGCACCCGCGCCCAGGACACCGCGCTGATCGTGTCGCTGGTGCTGGCGCTGTTCACCATCGTCTTCGGTACGCGCAACCTCGACGCCACCGAGCACCACCGCGGCATGGTGCTGGCGATTGCCTTTGAATCACTGGTCAAGTTGTTCGCCTTTCTTGCTGTCGGCGCCTTCGTCACCTTCGGCCTGTATGACGGTTTCGACGACCTGTTCAATCAGGCCATGCTCGCGCCACGACTGGAGCAATACTGGAAAGAAACCATCAACTGGCCGTCGATGGTGGTGCAAACGGGTGTGGCGATGATGGCGATCATCTGCCTGCCACGACAGTTTCACGTCACGGTGGTGGAGAACATCGACCCGCAGGATCTGCGTCTGGCCAAGTGGGTGTTCCCGGCCTATCTGGCGCTGGCCGCGCTGTTCGTGGTGCCGATCGCCCTCGCCGGGCAGATGATGCTGCCGAGCCACGTACTGCCCGACTCCTTCGTGATCAGCCTGCCACTGGCCCAGGCCCATCCGGCCCTGGCGTTGCTGGCGTTCATCGGCGGTGCGTCAGCGGCTACCGGCATGGTGATTGTGGCCAGTGTGGCGCTGTCGACCATGGTTTCCAACGACATGCTCTTGCCGTGGTTGCTGCGCCGTAACAACGCCGAGCGCCCGTTCGAAGTGTTCCGCCAATGGATGCTTTCGGTGCGCCGCGTGAGCATTGTGCTGATTCTGTTGCTGGCCTACGTCAGCTACCGTTTGCTCGGCTCCACCGCGAGCCTGGCGACCATCGGCCAGATCGCCTTCGCCGCCGTCACCCAACTCGGCACCGGCGATGCTTGGCGCGCTGTACTGGAAACAGGCCAACCGCCGTGGGGTATTCGCCGGTCTGGCCGCCGGTACATTCCTCTGGTTTTACACGCTGATCCTGCCGATTGCCGCCCACAGCCTTGGCTGGTCGCTGAGCACGTTCCCGGGCCTTTCGTGGCTGCACAGTAACCCGCTGAACCTGCCGATCACCCCGCTGACCCAAGGCGTGGTGCTGTCACTGGCGGGCAACTTCACGCTGTTTGCATGGGTCTCGGTGTTGTCGCGCACGCGGGTCTCGGAACACTGGCAGGCCGGGCGCTTCATCGGCCAGGAAATCAGTGCTCGGCCGAGTGCGCGTTCGATGCTCGCGGTGCAGATTGATGATTTGCTGCAACTGGCGGCACGCTTTGTCGGTGAAGAACGCGCGCGACAGAGCTTCATTCGTTTCGCTTACCGCCAGGGCAAGGGCTTCAACCCGAACCAGAATGCTGACGGCGAATGGATCGCCCACACCGAACGCTTGTTGGCCGGCGTACTCGGCGCTTCTTCGACACGGGCGGTGGTAAAAGCCGCGATTGAAGGTCGGGAAATGCAGCTGGAGGACGTCGTCCGCATCGCTGACGAAGCTTCGGAAGTCCTGCAATTCAACCGCGCCTTGCTGCAAGGCGCGATCGAAAACATCACTCAAGGCATCAGCGTGGTCGACCAGTCGCTGAAACTGGTGGCATGGAACCGGCGCTATCTGGAGCTGTTCAACTACCCGGACGGTTTGATCAGCGTCGGCCGGCCGATTGCCGACATCATTCGCTACAACGCCGAACGCGGCTTGTGCGGCCCCGGCGAGGCGGAAGTCCACGTTGCCCGGCGCCTGCACTGGATGCGTCAGGGCCGTGCGCATACCTCCGAACGCTTGTTCCCCAACGGCCGGGTGATCGAGCTGATCGGCAACCCGATGCCCGGCGGCGGCTTCGTCATGAGTTTCACCGACATCACTGCGTTCCGCGAGGCCGAGCAGGCGTTGACCGAGGCCAACGAAGGTTTGGAGCAACGGGTCAGCGAGCGCACCCAAGAGCTGTCGCAGCTCAACGTTGCACTGACTGAAGCCAAGGGCCATGCCGAGGCCGCGAATCAGTCGAAAACCCGTTTCCTCGCCGCCGTCAGCCATGACCTGATGCAGCCGCTAAACGCCGCGCGCCTGTTCTCTGCCGCCCTCTCCCCACCAGGACGACGGCTTGAGCAGCGAGGCGCAGAAACTGGTGCAACACCTCGACAGTTCGCTGCGTTCGGCAGAAGACCTGATCAGCGACCTGCTGGATATTTCCCGCCTGGAGAACGGCAAGATCAACCCCGATCGCAAGCCGTTCGCGGTCAACGAGCTGTTCGACACCCTCGGCGCCGAATTCAAGGCGCTGGCGCAGGAACAAGGGCTGACGTTCCGGGTGCGCGGCAGCCAGTTGCGCATCGACAGCGACATCAAATTGCTGCGGCGGATCTTGCAGAACTTCCTGACCAACGCGTTCCGCTACGCCAAAGGGCCGGTGTTGCTGGGCGTGCGTCGACGCGGCAGTGAACTGTGTCTGGAAGTGTGGGATCGCGGACCGGGGATTCCGGAAGACAAGCAACAGGTGATTTTCGAGGAGTTCAAACGCCTCGACAGCCATCAGACCCGCGCCGAAAAAGGCCTCGGCCTGGGCCTGGCGATTGCCGACGGTTTGTGTCGCGTGCTCGGCCATACCTTGCGCGTACGTTCGTGGCCGGGACGCGGTAGCGTGTTCAGTGTCAGCGTGCCATTGGCCCGGGCGCAAGCGCTGCCGCAAAGCGCCGCGGTGGAGTTGAACGGCAAGTTGCTCAGCGGCGCGCAAGTGCTGTGCATCGACAACGAAGACAGCATTTTGATTGGCATGAACAGCCTGCTCACCCGCTGGGGCTGTCAGGTGTGGACGGCGCGCAATCGCGAAGAATGCGCGGCGTTGCTCAACGAGGGTGTGCGGCCGCAACTGGCATTGGTCGACTATCACCTCGACCACGGCGATACCGGAACCGAGCTGATGGCGTGGCTGCGCACCACGTTAGGCGAGCCAGTGCCGGGGGTGGTGATCAGCGCCGATGGCCGCCCGGAGACGGTGGCGCAGGTGCATGCGGCAGGGCTGGATTATCTGGCCAAACCGGTGAAACCGGCGGCATTGCGGGCGTTGTTGAGTCGGTATGTGCCGCTGTAAAAGCAAAAGATCGCAGCCTTCGGCAGCTCCTACA
>NZ_JABULD010000521.1:0-3182 GCF_014060985.1 Pseudomonas sp. MD195_PC81_125 | reverse complement strand
TCGCAGCCTGCGGCAGCTCCTACAGTGGATCAGTGGTGTTCATCAGGCTGGCATCAATAATGGAATTGTGGTTCAGGCATAAAAAACCGGGCGGCTTTGTGGCCGCCCGGTTTTGTTGGAAGGGTTACAGATGCGATTCGGCGTATTCGGCCAGGATCGAGCGTGGCACGCCCTGCAGGGTGATGTGCACCCCGTTGGGGAAATCCTTGAAGCGTTCGGTCAGGTAGGTCAGCCCGGAACTGGTCGCGGACAGGTAAGGGGTGTCGATCTGTGCCAGGTTGCCCAGGCACACCACTTTGGAACCGGCGCCGGCCCGGGTGATGATGGTTTTCATCTGGTGCGGCGTAAGGTTCTGGCATTCGTCGATCAGGATCAGGCTCTGCTGGAAGCTGCGACCGCGAATGTAGTTGAGCGATTTGAACTGCAACGGCACTTTGCTGAGGATGTAATCGACGCTGCCATGGGTGTTTTCATCATCCATGTGCAAGGCTTCGAGGTTGTCGGTGATGGCGCCCAGCCAAGGCTCCATTTTTTCCGCTTCGGTGCCGGGCAGGAAGCCGATTTCCTGGTCCAGGCCCTGCACGCTGCGGGTCGCGATGATGCGGCGATAGCGCTTGCTGACCATGGTCTGCTCGATCGCCGCGGCCAGCGCCAGAATGGTTTTACCGGAACCTGCCGCACCCGACAGGTTGACCAGATGAATGTCTGGATCCAGCAGCGCGTAGAGCGCCAGACTCTGATAGATGTCCCGTGGTTTGAGGCCCCAGGCTTCCTGGTGCAGCAGCGGTTCCTGGTGCAGGTCGAGGATCAGCAGCTTGTCTTCCTGGATTTCCTTGATCCAGCCGACAAAGCCTTGTTCGTCAATGATGAACTCGTTGATGTGCACCGCGGGCAGGTTGTCGATCAGTTGCACCTGATGCCAGGTGCGGCCGTGATCCTGACGGGTATCGACCTTGCTCACGCGGTCCCAGAAGGAACCGGTCATGTTGTGGTAGCCGTTGGGCAGCAGGGACACGTCATCGACCAGCTGGTCGGTGCTGTAGTCCTCGGCATCGATGCCGCAGGCGCGCGCCTTGAGGCGCATGTTGATGTCTTTGGTGACCAGCACCACCGCCTTCTGCGGATCACGGGTGTGCAGGTCGATCAACTGGTTGATGATTTTGTTGTCGTTCAGATGCTCGGGCAGAATCAGGTTCGACTCGGCCTGTTTGCTCATCAGAATTGACAGCAAGCCTTTCGGCCCGCCCTTGCCGCGCTGGATCGGCACGCCCAGCTCGACGTCCTCGGGGGAGGCATCGCCCAGGGTCTTGTCGATCAGCCGGATGGCCTGGCGGCATTCGGCAGCAACGCTGTGATGGCCGCTCTTGAGCTTGTCCAGCTCCTCAAGCACGGTCATCGGGATCGCGACGTGGTGTTCTTCGAAATTCAGCAGGGCATTTGGATCGTGAATCAATACGTTGGTATCGAGTACATAAAGGATTGGCTGGTTGGAAGAAGGGCTACGTCCGTGATCATCCATACTCGGTCACCTTTGTGGGAGCCATTCGACGCAATACCTGGGCGGTGCTGCGCCTCGAAGTGACTGCCGAATTCATCCACGAGGGCCTGGATGAACTGCACACAAAAGGAGTCTTGGAAGACGCCACCTGTGTTGCAGGTTTCGGCGGTCTGTCTTCGTAATACTCCAAAACCCATGACATAAAAAAGCACTTTGACGGTTTTTTTAAGTTTATTTTGCAGAGTGACGAAAAGCCCTTGGCGGACCGTGCAGACCCCGCTAAAGTCGAAAGTCCGCCTGCATCGAATTCTCTGAAAAAATCGCCAAAAGCCCAATGTTTCCGGGCTTTTTCCGTTTACTAGCGAAACCCGTCCTGACAGTCTTCAAAGCCGATGCCGCTTTGCGCAGTCTGCGTGATCAGCCACGGCAACGCGGTCCTCACCGCATCCTGTTTCATGTTGAAATTGATCACCCCGTGGCGCCATAACAGCATCAGGGTCAGCACTCGCTGCGCGCTCTGCGCACCCTTGAGCTTGCCGGCACCATCCTGGGCATCGATGTCCCACAGCGCCACTTGCAGGCCCTGATTGCGCAAGAAGCTGCCAGCATCAGAGCGACGCTGCCCCTCCGGCGGACGGAACAGCGGCACGTAGTTTTCCGGCAACTTGTTCTTCACCAGGTCACTGCTGCGGCGCACCGAGTCCTGCCAGTCCTGCCAATAGCTGTGGGAACGGAACTCCCAACCCTGCACGCCGACACACTGTTTCGAGAACTCCGATTGCAGGTTGCTCACCGAGCGATCCGCCAGTCGCGCCTGCACATCCTTGCCCAACAGGAAGAACGTGCCGCTGAGATTGGCTTTGCGCAGGTAGTCGGCGATCCAGTCGGTGTTGTCCGGTTGCAGATTGGCAGCGCTGTCGAAACTCAACAGAAACAGCCGGTCATGCATCTCGTCGCCGCTGCGTTCATAGTCGCCGAAACGATCGATTTCACTGCTGGTCTGCGGCGACAGCGCGGCCTTGCGCATCAGCTCGTCCAGGTACTGCAGATAAAACAACCGGCTCGGTTCGGCCCATTTGGTGTAATAACTGTCGTCGCTGACCACGAACTTGGCGGCCTGCTCGCGCAGGGTCGGCAGGTCTTCGACGAGGAAGCAGAACGAGGCATCCTGATCGCAGCTCTGCTGGGCGAAGTTGTAGTTGGCCAACAGACGTTCCCAGAGCCGCTGCCGCAGGCGGCTGATCGCGTCGACATTGACCGTGCGCAGGCCAAGACGCTGGGCCAGCGCAGCCTCGTCCAGCGCTTCGGTGCCGAGCAGGCCCCGGGCGAACATGAGGATTTCCGCGCGCGAGGCGACGTCAAACAGCGTCGGATTGCTGAGCTGCTCCGGCCAGGTGCTGCGATCCAGCGTCGCGACATCGCCCGGTGCCGCCATGGCCCCGCAGCTCATCAGCCACGCCGTGAATAAAAGAACAATGCGCAAAGGGGTGTCTCCATAACCAAACCCGCGCGGCACTATATCGCGGGTGGCCGCAGGACAATCAAAAGAAAGATCAAAAGATCGCAGCCTCCGGCAGCTCCTACAAAGGCAGCCAACAGTCGACCGTAACCTGTAGGAGCTGCCGAAGGGCTGCGATCTTTTTCCAGCACACCATGATCACCTATGGGCTTTGATAGCTGGGAG
>NZ_JABULD010000104.1:0-18906 GCF_014060985.1 Pseudomonas sp. MD195_PC81_125 | reverse complement strand
ATGAGGGCGGCACAGCTGACATCCTCGTTACCAGAAACACCGCCATCGCTGGCAAGCCAGCTCCCACAAGGATCAGCGGTGTTTGCGGGGTGTCAGGTCAATCGAAACGTTTGAACACCAGCGCCTTCAGGCCGCTCTCGGGATCGATATCCGGAAACTCCGGCGGATTCTCCAGCCGCTGCTCAAAGCGCAGACTCGGCGCCTCCTGAGTCACGCCATCAATCAAAAAGTCCGAACCCAACGAAGGATCATTCATGCACGCCAGCACCGTGCCGTCTGCCGTGAGCAATTCCGGCAAACGACGCAGCACCCGCTGGTAATCCTTGGTCAGCAGGAAACTGCCTTTCTGGAATGATGGCGGGTCGATGATCACCAGGTCGTACGGGCCGCTGTTGATCACCTTGCCCCAGGACTTGAACAGGTCGTGACCAAGAAAACTCACCTTGCTCAGGTCATGCCCGTTCAAGCGGTGATTGTCGCGACCACGGCTCAGCGCGGCGCGGGACATGTCGAGGTTGACCACATGGCGGGCGCCACCTTCGATCGCCGCCACGGAAAACCCGCAGGTGTAGGCGAACAGGTTCAGCACGCGTTTGCCCGCCGCTTGTTCACGCACCCAGTTGCGCCCGTAACGCATGTCGAGAAACAGCCCGGCGTTCTGCTTGCGGCCCAGATCGACGCGGTACTGCAAGCCGCCCTCGACGATGCTCATCTCGTCGATGGCATCCCCCCAGCAACCATTCGGCGGTGCTTTGCGGCAAATAGCGATGTTGCAGCAGCAGGGTGTGGGCGCCGGACTGCAGCCACTCGGCCGAGGTGCTGAGGTCGAGCAGCACGTGCTTGAGCGCTTCGAGCTGTTCCGGTGCCGGTTCCTTGAACAGCGAGACCAGCACCACGCCTTGCAGCCAGTCCACTGTCAGTTGCTCCAGCCCCGGCCAGCAACGTCCACGACCATGGAACAGGCGACGGGTTTCGCTCGGTGCGGCCGCCAGTGCAGGCAACAAGTGGGCGCGGAGGGTGGCGAGGGCTTCAGGGTTCATCAGTCACGGTCGGCAAGCAAAAGGGCCGGCATTTTAACCACAAAAGCCGCCTGACGAACGCCCGACAGCCAAGGCCATTGACCACTGTTAAGAAAAGACCTGTATCAAAAATGAATTTATGCAGGGCGCGCTGCTCATACCTGATAAGCAGCGGATTTGAGCCGCTAAGTCGTTAATGCAATTCAGGGAGTGCCAGTTCATGAGTCCAACACCGACGCCGAGCGCGCACCTTCCTGGCGGGTTGATTCTGGTGGTTGAGGACGACCCGTTGATTCTGGAATTTCTCTGCGAAATTCTTCAGGAGGAAGGTTTCAAGGTCGAGCCGCAAACCAGTGCGGATGCCGCCAAGCTGTATCTGGAAGCGCACGCGCCGGAAGTCGCGCTACTGCTGACCGACATCACCATGCCCGGTAAAATCAACGGCGCGGGGCTGGCCAATCTGGTCGGCGAACGCTGGCCGGACAAACCGGTGATGGTCATGTCCGGTTATGAAACGCCGGAGACCTCCGGGGTCAAGCACCCGGTGGCGTTCATCAAAAAGCCCTGGGCCATCGGCCAGTTGCTCGATTGTGTCGACAGCGCGTTCAAGTCCAAGGCCGCGCGTCTGCACTGAGTCTTCGGGTCGAATTGCCGGGCAAAAATGCTACATTGCCCGGCCAATCCGCCCGGTTCTGTCAAAGGATGCGACCTTTTGTCTGCTCACGATAACGTCTTCGATCGCGCGTTCGGCGCGTTCCTGTTCGACATGGACGGCACCGTCCTCAATTCCATTGCCGCTGCCGAGCGCGTCTGGGCGGCGTGGGCCGAGCGCCACGGGGTTGATGTCGAGAGTTTCCTGCCGACCATCCATGGCGCCCGCGCCATCGACACCATTCGCCGGCTGAACCTGCCGGGGGTTGATGCCGAGGCGCAAGCAGCGTTCATCGCGCAGGCGGAAATCGATGATGTCGAAGGGATTGTGCAGATTCCCGGGGCCGCGGCGTTTCTCGACAGCCTGCCTGCGCAGCGTTGGGCCATGGTGACCTCGGCGCCTCGGGATCTCGCGTTGCGCCGCATGGCGGCGGCGGGGATTGCCGAGCCTGCGGTAATGATTACCGCTGAGGATGTGACGGCAGGCAAGCCCGATCCGGCGGGTTATCGTCTGGCCGCGCAGCGTCTGGGGCTTGATCCCGCCGATTGCCTGATTTTCGAAGACGCCACCGTCGGCATCCAGGCTGCTGAAGCGGCCGGAGCGGCGCTGATGATCATCACCACAACGCACCAGCACCCGCTCGACACCCGCCACGCGACGATCGACAGCTATGAGTCGCTGAGCGTCACCGCCAACAGCCAAGGCCAATTGCACCTGCAAAAGACCTGATATCACCCATTCCCTGTAGGAGCTGCCGCAGGCTGTGATCTTTTGCCTTTGATTTTCAAAAGCAAGGTCAAAAGATCGCAGCCTTCGGCAGCTCCTGCAGGGTCAGTAGACGCCCGGTAACAAGCGCCAGCTACGTGCGCAATAAGCCTCGTACTCCGCACCAAACTGCCCGCGCAGCAAGGCTTCTTCCGAGTGGATACGCGCGATCAACGGAATCAATGTCAGCGCCGCCAGAATCAACCCGACACTGGAACGAAACGCCAGCGCCCAGCCCACGGCATTGATCACCAACCCCAGGTAGCTCGGGTTGCGCAGGCGCGTGTAAATGCCGTCGGTGACCAACCGATGCCCCGGCTGAATCGCCACCAGACCGCTGAACCGTCGGCCCAGCACAAACACCGGCCACAGTCGCAGCGCGCCACCGACGATAAACAGCAACGCGCCGAGCCAGCGCACGCCTTCAGCGCCGAAGGTCCAGAAGTCGATGCGATCGCAGTACGCCGGCAGAAAACCGCTGAGCAGACCGATGACGCCGAATGCCGGAATCACCCAGCGATTGGCGCGGTCCTCGCGCTCGCCCGAGCTCATGTTCACATCGGTGAACAGCGATGCCAGCACCATCAATACCGTGGCCAGCGCCACCAGCACCAGCGCCCGATGCGAGAAGAACACCGCCGGCCCGCCGATGCCCCACACCGCCAGCCCCAGATAGGCAAGGGTGGCCAGCACCGCGACCACGGTCATTTGCGCAGACATTTTCATGGTGTTCTCTAAAAAGCAGCTGACCCTTTCAGTGTAGAACGCCGCTCAACCCGCGAAGGCGTCGGATCGTTCGCGACCGGTCTTTGGTCGGCCACGTCTTCATACGGCCGACATCGCGTCTACGCTGATCCATTCCTTCTATTTGTCCGTGTATTGCCTATCGAAGAGGTGAACCCATGAAAATCGACTTGAGTGGAAAACTGGCCATCGTCAGCGGCAGCACGGGTGGCATTGGTCTGGGCATCAGTCAGTCGCTGGCCGAAGCCGGCGCCACGGTGGTGGTCATCGGGCGTGAAGCGGCCAAGGTCGAGCAAGCGCTGGCGAGCATTCGGCAGCAGGTGCCGGGTGCGCAATTGCGGGGTCTGACGGCGGATCTGGGCACCGCCGAAGGCGCGGAAAAACTCTTCGCCGCTGAACCGCGTACAGACATTCTGGTGAACAACCTGGGGATCTTCGACGCCGTGGATTTCTTCGACACCCCGGACAGCGAGTGGACGCGCTTCTATGAGGTCAACGTGATTTCCGGCGTGCGCCTGGCGCGCCATTACGCGCCGGCGATGGTCGAGCAGGGTTGGGGGCGGATCATTTTCCTGTCTTCGGAATCCGGTGTGGCCACCCCGGCCGACATGCTTAATTACGGCGTGACCAAAAGCGCCAACCTCGCGGTATCCCATGGCTTGGCCAAGCGTCTGGCCGGCACTGGCGTGACGGTCAATGCGATCCTGCCGGGGCCGACCTTTACCGGCGGCGTGGAGCACATGCTCAAGGACGCCGCGGCCGAGTCCGGTCGCAACCTGCGCGACGAAGCCGACGCTTTCGTCCGCCGGGCGCGGCCGACCTCGATCATCCAGCGGGGTGGCTGACGTTGCCGAGGTGGCGCATCTGGTCACGTACATTGCCTCGCCGTTTTCCTCCGCCACCACGGGCGCGGCCTTGCGCGTGGATGGCGGTGTAGTCGACAGTATGGCGATCTGAGTTCAACGGCCTTTATCAGGGTGGCCTTGAGGCGCTGCGGGCCAATTACCCGGCCTGATAGACAAAACGCAAAAACTGTGGGAGCGAGCTTGCTCGCGAAGGCGTCGGATCAGTCAACATCTTCATTGACGGTTACACCGCATTCGCGAGCAAGCTCGCTCCCACAGGGGAACCCTGTGACATCAGGAGTTGGCGATCAAACTCTGCCGGCAATCCAGCACCAGCTTCGCGCCCCCCAGTTCACTGCTGCCCACCTCAAGATTGAAGCCATGCAGGCTGACAATCGCCGCCACAATCGACAGGCCCAGGCCAAAGCCGCTCTGCGGTTGCCCGCCTTCGGCCCGATAGAAACGCTGGAACACCGCCTCACGCTCGGCTTCGGGAATCCCCCGGTCCGGAATCGTGGACTTCGATCCGCGTATGCCCGTTGTCATTCACGCCGCGCAAAATCACCGTGCCGCCCGCCGGGGTGAACTTGATCGAGTTGCTCAACAGATTGGCCAGCGCCTCGAACAACAACGCGCGGTCGCCATTGAGGGGCGGCAGGGTTTCCGGCATGTTCAGCACGAACAGCAGTTCGCCTTCTTCGGCCAGTGGCAGGTAAAACTCATGCAGTTCTTCCAGCAACTGCACTGGATCGAGCTCGACAAATCCTGAGCGCCGTTGACGATCTTCCAGTTCGGAAATCCGCAGCAAGCCGCGAAACCGCGCCATCAGCGTATCGGCCTCAGCCAGCACCAGATCCAGTTGCGCCGCTGCGGGCGAACCTTCGCCGGCCTGTTGCTGCATGCGATACAACTGCGCGCGCAGTCGCGTCAGTGGCGTGCGCAAGTCATGGGCGATGTTGTCGCACACGCCTTTGACTTCGTGCATCAGCCGTTCGATGCGATCGAGCATGGCGTTGACGATGGCGGCGAGCATGTCCAGTTCGTCGCGGCGGTTGGACAGCGGCAAACGGTGAGTCAGGTCGCCGGCGACAATGGCCTGGGCGCTGTCCTGAATCGCGCGGATGCGCCGCAGCGGCCGACGGCGCAACAAATGCCAGCCGGCAATCCCCGGCAGGATCGTCAGTGACACACCCCAGAACAAGGCATGCAGAATGATCCGTGTCACGGCGAACAACGAACCGTTATCGCGCAGCAACACCAGCCAGCGGCCATCGCGGGTCTGAGTCGCCACCGCATCGCAACTGTCGGCGGGCAGGGTCGGGTCGTCGGAATCGGCGCAGTCATCCAGCGTATGAATCTTGCCGTCCAGCGGCAGGCCTTCGGGCAGTTGCTGCAAGGCGCCACCGAGGTACACGCCCTGGGCGTCGAACAGGCCGTAGGCGTCGATGCCGCGGATGTCGAAGGTCATGCTGGCGGCGAGGGCTTCTTCCAGTTGTTCACCGCGAAAGTGCGAAAACAGATGCTGACGTTGCATCAGCGAATGCTTGGCAAGGTTATCGAGGTAGCTGGAGACTTCGAAGTACATGACCCCCATGAGGATCGCGCTCCAGGCCACGAACAGCGAACTGTACAGCGCCAGCAGACGACTGCTGGAGGAGCGCCAGCCGTCAGACGGGTTCGGCAATGACATAACCCGAGCCCCGTACCGTGCGAATCAGCGGAACATTGCCCGCCGCGTCGATCTTCTTGCGCAGACGACCGATGTGCACGTCGATCAGGTTGGTGCCCGGGTCGAAGTGATAGCCCCAGACTTCTTCGAAAATCATCATCCGCGACAGGATCTGGCCGCTGTTGCGCATGAGGAATTCCAGCAACTTGTATTCGGTCGGCAGCAGCGTCAGCACCTGCTCGGCGCGGCGTGCTTCGTGGCTGATCAGATCCAGTTCGAGGTCGGCCACCTGCAATGTGGTGGCCTGGGTGGCGACGCTGTTCTGGCGGCGCAGCAGCACTTCCACGCGCGCGGCCATTTCGTCGGTGGCGAACGGCTTGGTCAGGTAATCATCGCCGCCAGCCCGCAAGCCGCGCACACGCTCATCGACATCGGAGAGCGCGCTGATCATCAGAATCGGCGTGGCCACGCCCATGGTGCGCAGGGTGGTGACGATGGCCAGGCCATCGAGTTCCGGCAGCATGCGGTCGAGGGTAATCAGGTCGTAGTTACCACTGACCGCACGGTCCAGACCTTCGCGGCCATTGTCGACCCAATCCACTTCCAGGCCGTGGCTGCTGAGTTCGGCAACGATTTCACGGGCAGTCACGGCGTCGTCTTCGATGGTCAAAATACGAGTCATAGAGCAGGCCTTGATCGGTTCAAACGGGATGGCAGCATTTTGCCAAGTATTTTCCGTCGCGCTTTAAATTAACTTTCATGTATAGCCTGTCACAAACGCAGATTCGGGTGCCCGGCTGTTTTGCCGTCAATGCAGAAAACCCGCTGGTTTGCGTGCATTGTTGCAAATTGCAATGAACAGAGAAGTTCAGTCTTTTTAAGCCGTTGAAAAATATAGATTTATTTAAAGTTGTCGACTGGCACGGTCGCTGCAATTCATCTGCTGACGAGTTGTAACACCATTTTTCATGCCTGGAGCACTACAACAATGAATAGATCCTCTGATGGGTTTTATCCGGCCTTCGAAGGAGAGTCGAGCAACGTGTCAGGCGTGTCCTGGGGCGCGATCTTCGCGGGCGCGGCGGCGGCTGCAGCACTGTCGATGATTCTGGTGCTGCTTGGCTTCGGTCTGGGATTCTCTGCCGTTTCACCTTGGGCCGGGGAGGGCGTCAGCGCCAAGAGCCTGGGGATTTCCACGATTGTCTGGCTGGCGGCGACGCAGATTATCGCCTCCGGTCTGGGTGGCTATATCGCCGGCCGCCTGCGGGTTAAGTGGGCCAACATGCACGGAGATGAAGTGTATTTCCGTGATACCGCCCATGGCTTCCTCGCCTGGTGTGTGGCGACGCTGGTCACCGCTGTGCTGGTCGTCGGCTCAGTGAGCAGTGTCATCAGCGGCGGTGTGCAGGCCGGTGCCAGTGTCGCCGGTGGCGCAGCCGCTGCCGCGACTCAGGCGGCCGGTACCGCTGCAGCAAACACCAACAGCGATCAATACGGTTACTTCGTCGACAGCCTGTTTCGCGATGACCGTCCGGCGTCCGTCAGCGATGACGCCGCGCATGGCGCGGTGACCCGGATCTTCGCCCAGAGCCTGACCAACGGCCAACTCAGCCCTGAAGACCGCACCTACCTCGCGCAACTGGTCGCACAGCGGACCAACCTGAGTCAGGCCGACGCCGAGAAGCGGGTCGACGAGGTTTATGCGCGCACTCAAAAAGCCATAGCCGATGCCAAGGTCAAAGCCCAACAGGCGGCTGACACCGCTGCCAAGGTTGCTGCCTGGACGTCGCTGTGGATGTTCATTGCGCTGTTGGCCGGTGCGTTCTTCGCCAGCCTGGCAGCCACCTTCGGCGGCCGTCGTCGGGATGCAGTCGAGTACGTTGAAGTCGAGACTTACACCGCCACCACCACGCTGCCGCCAGTCCGTTAACAAGGAGAATCACCATGCGCTCTCTATTACTGTTTTTCCTCGGTGTGCCAATCCCGATCATTATCCTGATCGCTCTGTTCGTGCACTGATCCTGTTGCTCTATTGAGGCCTTTGCCTCAGCCGCTTTCACTTCACGGTGAAAGCGGCTTTTTGCTTTCTGCGTCCACGCACGCTCTCGCAGGGCTCATCGTTGTTGCTGAAATTCGGGGTTGAATAATATATGGATATCCGTATATTCGGTTTTCCATATGTTTGAGTCCGCCCCATGCTCACCCCCACCGAACTGTTCAAAAGCCTGGCCGACGAAACCCGCGTGCGCGCCACCTTGCTGATTGCCGAGCAGGGTGAGCTGTGTGTCTGCGAGCTGATGTGCGCCCTCGACGACAGCCAGCCGAAAATCAGCCGCCACCTCGCGCAATTGCGCAGCAATGGGTTGCTGCTTGATCGGCGTCAGGGCCAATGGGTCTATTACCGGCTCAACCCGGACCTGCCGGATTGGGTCCGGCAGGTCCTCAACGTCACGGCCAAGGCCAACACCGATTGGCTCAAGGACAACGCCTGTCGACTGCACAACATGGATGGCCGTCCTGCCCGCGAAACTGCGTGCTGCTGAACTTCAACTATCCCCGGGAGCTACCCATGCGTGTCCTGTTCATGTGCACGGCCAACAGTTGCCGCAGCATCCTTTCCGAAGCCATGTTCAATCATCTGGCGCAGGAGGGCTTCGAGGCGGTGAGCGCCGGCAGTTTTCCCAAGGGCCAAGTGCTGCCGCGCAGCCTGACGACGCTGCAACAGGCCGGTATCTCCACCGACGGTTTGTACAGCAAAGGCAACGACGCCTTCGAAGGCAACCCGCCGGACATCGTCATCACCGTTTGCGACAAGGCGGTGGGCGAAACCTGCCCGGTGTACTTCGGCCCGGCAATCAAATGCCACTGGGGGCTGGAGGATCCCTCCGAGGTGACCGGTGATGAGGCGGCCGTGGACGCGGCGTTCCGTGCCACGCTGGCGATCATCGAGCGCCGCTGCAAAACCTTCCTCGGTCTTCCTTTCCAAACATTCAGCCGCGTTGAGCTTCAGCGTGAACTGGATCGCATCGGCTCCCTTTGAGCCGGAGGACATATGTCAAAGCACCTGCCCAATCTTGATCACAAGCTGTTCGAAGGTCGCAACACGCCACCTTCGCACGAACACAAACCGCGCATCCTGCTGCTCTACGGCTCGACCCGCGAACGCTCCTTCAGCCGTCTGCTGGTGGAGGAGGCCGCACGCTTGCTGGAGCACTTCGGTGCTGAAACGCGCATCTTCAATCCGTCCGGTTTGCCGTTGCCGGACGATGCTCCGGTCGATCATCCCAAAGTGCAGGAACTGCGCGAACTGGTGCTCTGGTCGGAAGGCCAGGTGTGGTGTTCGCCGGAACGCCACGGCGCGATGTCGGCGGTGTTCAAGGCGCAGATCGACTGGATCCCGCTGGAGCTCGGCGCGGTGCGTCCGACCCAGGGCAAAACCCTCGCGGTGATGCAGGTCTGCGGCGGTTCGCAGTCGTTCAATGTGGTCAATCAGCTGCGTGTGCTGGGGCGCTGGATGCGCATGTTCACCATCCCCAATCAGTCTTCGGTGCCCAAGGCTTTTACCGAATTCGACGAGGCGGGGCGGATGAAACCTTCGCCGTTCTATGATCGCGTGGTCGATGTGATGGAGGAGCTGGTGAAGTTCACCGTGCTGCTGCGCGAGCGCCAGGATTTTCTGGTGGATCGCTATTCCGAACGCAAGGAAAGCGCCGAGCAACTGATGGCCCGGGTCAATCAGCGCTCGATCTGAAGCGCCGCGACACGCCTTCATCGGTCGGGCAGTGCACAAACGTTCTAGCCGTTCCGGGGCATTTGTGGATTACTGGCGCCAGCCCATTAGCGTATTCAAGCCATGAGTAACTGGATCGACCTTGCCCACGACCGGGAAACCGGCATCGAAACCCTGCACGCGCATTTCGCCGGGCATGCGCACGCCTACGATCCGCACTGGCATGAGACCTACCTGATCGGTTTCACCGAGCAAGGCGTGCAGCGCTTCAACAGTCGTCGGGCGCGGCACGACAGTACCCCGGGCAAAGTCTTCATGCTCGAACCCGGGGACATTCATGACGGCGACGCGCCGAGCCCGGACGGCTTCACTTATCGCATGCTCTATCTGCAACCGGCATGGCTGGAGCAAGCGCTGGACGGTTTGCATCTGGGCAGTTACGGCAGCGGCCTGCCCGGCATCGGCAGTGTGCTCAACGATGATCCCGAGCTGGCCCGCGCCACCTTGTTTGCGTTCAATGCGTTGCATCAACAGGACGTGCGCATGGTGCGCGAGGTGGCGCTGGACGCCTTGCTCGAACGATTGGCGATTCATCTGTATCGCCGACCGCAACCGACCGCTGCCAGCCGCGCGCCTTTGATCGCTCGTCAGGCGCGCGATTATCTGGTGGCCTTTCACGAACAGGACATCAGCCTGCAAACCCTGGCCGAGGTCTGCGGCACCGACCGCTTTCGCCTGACCCGCGCCTTCAAGGCAGCCTATGGGCTCGCGCCGCACGCGTGGCTGATCCAGTTGCGCCTCAGCCGCGGCCGGCAGATGCTCGCTGCCGGCATACAGCCTGTGGACGTCGCCAGTCGCCTCGGGTTCGCCGACCAAAGCCATCTGGGCCGCTGGTTCGTACGCGCTTACGGCATCTCGCCGGGCGCCTATCAGCAACGCGCCATCGGCACCTCTCGACGCTGAACAAACGTTCAAGACCGCAGCCCTGCGCAGCCGTCAGAGTAGGCCCTGACTTTCTACAGGGCCGTGCCATGCTTGCGTTCATCCTCTTTGCCTTCGTGGCCTCGGTTACTCCGGGGCCGACCAATCTGATCGTGCTCAGCACCAGTGCCCGACGTGGCTGGCGGCCGTGCCTGCCGATCATCCTCGGCGCGGGAGCGGGTGCTGCGTCGCTGGTGTGGGTGGCCGGTGCGGGAGCCAGCACTTTGATGCTGCCCGGCGTGCGCCCGGTGATCAGTGCGCTGGGAATGGGCTGGATGCTCTGGTTGGCGTGGCAGATCTTCAGCGCGCCGGCCACCGCCATCGACCCCGCCGCCGGCGAAGAGAAACCCGAACTGGGCCTGCTCGGCGCCGCGCTGTTGCAATGGGTCAACCCCAAGTCGTGGATGATGGCGATTGCCGTGATCAGCGTGTTTACCGCACAAGGGCAGGGCTTGAACGCGTTGTGCCTGGCGTTCTTTCTGGTGTCGTTGCCGTGTCTGGCGCTGTGGGCGTTGCTCGGTCGCGGTGCAGCGCGTTGGCTGAGTAATCCGGCGCAGTTGCAGTGGCTGAACCGGATTCTGGCGGTGCTGCTGGTCGTCTCATCCGCCGCTGCGTTGCTACACGCCTGAGCTGATCGGCACTGACAACGTTGCGCACAAGCCGCTCTCGGCCCGGTTGACCAGGGTAATCCGTCCGCCCAGGCGCAATGCGATGGTGTTGACGATGGTCAGCCCCAGGCCTGCACCGTTGGCGTTGCCGCGACTGTAAAAGCGTTCGAACAACCGTGCCCGATCGGCTTCGTCGATGCCCGGGCCCTGATCTTCGACGCTCAAAAGGCACCAGCCATCGGCCTCGCTCAGCTTGACGGTGATCACTGCGTTTTCCGGGGAAAAGTTGGCGGCGTTGGTGATCAGGTTGCTCACGGCGATGTCGATGGCGGCGGTGCTGGCCATGACGTGCAACGCTTGTGCGCTGTCTTCGAAGGCCAGTTCGAGATGCTTGCTGAGCAGCCACGGCGTGAGTTGTACCAGGCTGTTGCGCACGGTTTCGCTGAGGTCAATGCGTTGCAGCGGCGGCGGGTTGGATTTCGGTTCCAGGCGCGCCATGGTCAGCAATTGATTGACCAGGCGACTGGCGCGATCAACCCCGGAAATCAGGAACTGCAACGACTCGCGGCGCTCCTGTTCGGTGCCCGCCTCCAGCAGGTTTTGCGCATGCACCCGCAGCACCGCCAGCGGCGTACGCATCTCGTGAGCGGCATCGGCGATGAAGCGCCGTTCACGGCCAAGCACTTCCTGGATCTGCGCGAGCATGCGGTTGAGCGCCGCCTGCATCGGTTCCAGTTCGCTGGGCAGGGGCGTCAGTTGCAACGGTTCCAGCGAGCCGCTGTGGCGGGCACGCAGGGTCGCGGCCATGTTCGCCAGCGGCTTGAGGCCCCAGCCGATGGCCAGCCAGACCATCGCCGCGAGTATCAGACTGCCCAGCACGTTCGGCCACAGCGTATGGCGCACGATGCGGTCGACCAGATCGGCCCGCACATCGTCGCGTTCGCCAACCCAGATGCGCAGCTCGTTTTGCGGGTCTTCGAGCATGAAGGCGCGCCAGTGGCGACCGTTCAAGTCCACCACATCACTGAAACCCGGCCGCGTCGGCGGTGCGGTGAACGACGGCGCACTGGCGGTGTGCACCAGCACCTCGTTTTTCGGGTTCCAGACCTGGAAGGCGATCTTGCTTTCGTAAGGGTGACCGTCGACCCGCGGCTTGGCTTCGCCGAGCGCCTGATTGAACGCCTGATACAACTGCGAGTGTTCCTGGCTCGCCAGCGGCATGCGCATCACGCCCTGCAGCAGCCGAGCGTTTTGCGCCAATTGCGCGTCGTAGACTTCGGCGATTTCGTGGTTGCTGTCGTGCAGGTTGAACACGCTGAGCACCGCAAGACCCGCGAGCAACAGCCCGATGATCAGCGTCAGCGTGCGGCGACGAATCGAGGTCATCGACGCTCCTCCACCAGGTACCCCACACCGCGAATGGTGCGGATCAGGTCGGTGGAGAATTTTTTGCGCAGGTGATGGATGTGCACTTCGAGGGTGTTGCTTTCCGCTTCCTCGTTCCAGCCGTAAAGCAGCTGGATCAGTTGATCGCGGGTCATCACCCGGCCGGGCGGTGAGAGCAATTCATGCAGCAGCTGATACTCCTTGGGCGTCAGCGCCACGGGTTGGCCCTGATAGCTGACCTGCTGGGTGCCGGGGTTGAGGCTGATCCCGGCGTGCTCGATCAGCGCCTGAGCGCGGCCCGCACTGCGCCGCAACAGAGCGCGCAGGCGTGCCTTGAGTTCGGCGAGGTCGAACGGTTTGACCAGATAGTCGTCGGCACCGGCATCCAGCCCGGCGATGCGGTCTTCGGTGGCATCGCGGGCGGTGAGTATCAGCACCGGCAGGTTCGAACCGCTGTCGCGCAGGCGGCGCAGCACTTCGAGGCCGTCCATGCGCGGCAGGCCCAGATCGAGCACCGCCACGTCAAAGGTTTCACTGAGCAGCGCATGCAACGCGCTGCTGCCATCCTTCAACCAGTCGACGGTGTAACCCTCGCGGCCCAGGGCCTGATGAATGCCTTCACCGAGGGCGACGTCATCCTCAATCAGTAATAAACGCACGCGGACTCCTGTCAGTCGAGTTTCTTGTTCACGTCCACCAGCAGCGCAGCGATCTCTTTGCGACGCCCGGCGTCAGCGGTTTCCCGGCCCGGGCGCGGTGCAGCCTGCTGAGCTCTGAGCAGCGCAGCTTTGGCTTCAGCGTAGCGCTTCTGACGGTAGAGGTGATCGCCCCAGAAGTACAGACTGTCGATGCCATCCGGATTCAGTTGCAGCGCTTGCTTGAGCAGTTGCTCGGCCTTGTCGCTGTCGCCGAAACCGATCGGCCAGCCCGGGACGCGATCATACAGCGCCGCCAGGCTGGTATAGGCCGAACCTTGCAGGGCCTTGGGGTCGAGCGTCAGGGCTTTTTCCAGATCGGCCTTGGCGTCCTTGGCCTTGCCCAAGGCACCGAGCCCGCCCTGAGCGCCGGCCCAACTGCTGGTGACAATGCCTTTCCAGATCCACGCTTCGGCCACCGCCGGGCGCTGTGCAGTGAAGGCAGTGGCTTCGGACGACAACTGCTCGAACGCGGCGGCGCGTTGCTTTTCCGCTACTTCATACTGGATGTGCGCCCAACTCTGCTGGATGCCGTTCAGACGCTGCTGATCGGCCGGTTCCAGTGCCCAGACGCTTTGGCTGAGGGCGGCGAACAACAGGCATGCGCTAAGTTTTTTCATGGCTTCAGGGACTCGTTGTCGGTTTTTTCACTGAGGCGGCGGATCAGCGGCAGTTGCTTGCGCAAGCCTCGATCCACCAGGTGCGGCAGCAGATTGTTCAGGCGTACGAAGAAGCGCTCCGGCCAGCCCAGATACAAGTCGCGGCGGTCGCCGGCAATCGCGTGGATCACCGCCGAGGCGACGGTTTGCGGGTCATCGACGCTGGACTTGAGGGCATCGTTCAAGGCTTGCGCCGCCGCACTGTTCATCGACGTGCGCGTGGCCCGGGGCGCGACATACAGCACGTTGACCCGAGTGTCGGCCAGCTCGCGGCGCAGCGCTTCGGAAAATCCGCGCAGGGCGAACTTGGTCGCGCAATAACTGGCGTAGCCCGGGTAGCCGATAGAGCCGTAAGTGGAACCGACGTTGACCACCATCGCGCTGTCGGCCTGTTTGAGCAGCGGCAGCAGCAATTTGGTCAGGCACATCGGCGCGCTGATGTTGACCGCGAGCATCGCGTTGATGTCGCTGTCGTCGAGCTGTTCGAGCATGGCGAAGTGATTGACCCCGGCCGCGTTGATCAGCAGGTTGATGCTGCCGATGGCTTCGGCAGCGGCCAGCACTTTGCGCCGGTCACTGAGGAAGGTCAGGTCGGCGGCGACCCAGCACAGCGAATCTGGATAGCGCTCAAGCAACGGCGCCAACGCCTGCTCATGCCGCGCCACCGCCAGTACCTGGGCACCGGCGGCGCACAAGGCCTCGGTAATCGCCAGGCCGATGCCGCCACTGGCACCGGTCAACACCACCCGCGCGTCACGCAGCTGCATGTTGAGTCTCCGCGTCACGCGGCAGGCCACGGAACATGTCGGTGTACAGGCGATAGACGACTTTCGAGGCGTGAATCACGGCCGCTTGGTCTTCGGGATCTTCCAGTTGATTCATCAAGCGGCGATAGGTCTGCATGTGCTCGATGTCCAGCGAACCGTGCGAGCTGAGGTAGCTGAACGCGGTGTCCGGCAGTGCCAGACGCTCGCGAATGCTCCCCGCCGCATGCGTGGCCAGGGCGATGCTGGTGCCTTCGAGCACGTTGACCATGCCGAACAGGCCCACCGGATTGCCCCGGGCGATCAAGTCGTAGAGAAAACTCACCATCAGCTCAATCGGCAGTGAGGGCTGGCCGTCGCGGACCGCATCGCGGTCACCGCCACACGCGGCGATGTCGTTGAGGACCCAGTGTTCATGGCCGTATTCGTCTTCGATGTACTCGGCCACCGCTTTGCGCAGCCATTCCAGACGTGTCGGCAGACGCGCGCCGCAGGCCATCATCAACGGCACGGTGTGACGCACGTGGTAGTACGCCTGCGCGAGAAACGCCCGATAGCTTTCCAGGCTGACCTTGCCTTGCAGGGCGTCAAGAATGATCGGCAGATTGAACAGCTCGTGGCGTTCCTGATGCGTGGCTTCTTGCAGGGTGTCGAAAAAACTCATGATGCGGACTCCTCGGAAACAGCGGATTCAGTCAATTGGGCGTGGTACAGCGCGGCAATCGCCTCGCGGCGTGGCCGACCGTTGGCAGTGAGCAAGCCATTGGCGGCGGTGAACGGTTGCGCCAGGCGCGTCCAGCCATGCACCTGGGCGTAATCGGGCAAGGCTTGGTTGGCTTCGGCGACTGCGGCGGCCAGCTCCGCGTCGCTGCAATCGGCACGGTGCGGCCAGAGCAGGGCGTGGTTGCGCGGCAAGGCCTCGCCATAGACGAAGGCCTGGGCAATGTGGCGGCGCTGGGTCAGTTCCGACTCGACCCATTCCGGGTTGACGTTGCGCCCGAAACTGGTGACGAACTGGTGCTTCTTGCGACCCTTGAGGTAGAGGAAACCCTCGGGGTCGAACTCGCCCAGATCGCCACTGGGCCACCACTCATCGGCGTACGGCGCATCGCCCAGATAACCGAGCAGGGTCGAGCCCTTGATCAGCACTTCGCCGTCTTCGGCCAGGCGCACTTCAACGTGCGGCAGCGGCTGGCCGACACTGCCCGGACGCCGCGCGCCGGGGCGATTGAGGCACACCACCGAGGCGCATTCGGACAAGCCGTAGCCCTCGAACACCGGCAGGCCGACACGCTGCGCGCGGTGCAGCAGATCCTCCGAGACCCGGGCGCCGCCGACGGCGGCGAAGCGCAGTTTTTGCGGATCGAAGGCTTTCTGTTCGGCAGCACTGACCAGCATCAGCAACAGTTGCGGCACCAGAATCAGACTCTCCGGCGCACGACCGGCCAGGTAGCCCAACAGCTGCGGTACATCGACGCCGCTGGCGCCCTGAATKGCCCAGGGTTTTCTGGCTTGGCAGGCTCAGCGTCGCACCGGCATACAGCGCGGCGTAGCAGCCGAGGTTTTCCAGCAGAATCGCCAGTGGCAGCAACGCCAGATGATGCTGTGGATCGGTGGGTTTGCTCGCGTGATCCAGCTCCCGCGCCACACGCAGCAAGCTGTCGGCGCTCAGGCACACGCCTTTCGGTGTGCCGGTGGTGCCGGAGGTGAAGGTCAGTTTGGCGGTGCCGGCCGGCATCCGGCTCGGGCCGCTGAAGGTGCGGCACCAGAACTCGCCGCGCTGTTCATAGCCGGCGGCGAGCAGCTCGGCCGCCAGCTCCGGTTCGGCAATCACCCGTTCGGCCTGGCTCTGTTCCAGACAATGCGCCCGTTGCGCAGGACTGAAAAACGGCGGCAGCGTCACACAGGTCAAGCCCTCGAACAGCACGGCCAGATCCCACAGCATCGCATCGACGCCGTTATCCAGCGCCAGGGCGACGACTTGCGCCTGTTCATCGCGCAGGCGTTCCTGGCGATACAGCACCTCGGCATACACCGTGGCGTAATCAAGTTTCAGCGTATCGCCCCACAGCGCGGTGGCGTTGTCATTGCGCCGGGCATGGTCGCGCAGGGTTTCCTGGAAGCGTTGCAGTTCAAGCGACATGACAGGCTCCTTCAATCGAAGTCGGCAGGCCCAATCGAGTGAACAGGCCGATATTGCGCAAATGGACGAAGCCGGCGCGGATGTTGCCGACGTGCACCCACGGCTTGCTTTCGTAATAACTGCCCCAGTGTTGACGCTCGTCACCCAGGCGTTCCGGGTCGGCGGCGCATAATGTCACTGGCTTCAGACCGAGCCGATGGAAGCTGTTGACCAGCCCGATGTTGCCGGTGAAGGTCACCCATTCCAGGCCGCCCATGGCCAACAGATAGGTGATGGCGATGATGCTCAAGCGTGCGCTGCCGGTGTCGCTGGCAGCGAGGTTGCCGACTTCGACGATGGCGCTACGCTCAACCGGACGATCCGCCGCCGCACTGATCAAGGGTTCGATCGGTTCATCCAGATAGCGCTCAAGGAACAGCGGTTCCACATGCGCTCGGCGCACCCCCGGCCACCGCACACAGCGCACCGTCGCCGTTGTGCATGCCGAACAGCTCGGGCATAAAGTGTCGAATGTCGCGCCGTGGGCCTTGCGAAAACGCTGCTGGATGAAGGCTTCGAAAGTCTCTCGCAGCGCGTCGTCGGGCAGGGCGCCGGTCAACGTCATCTGCGGCGTTCGGCCTGACCGAAACGTAGAGGAAGGGGAATGTTCCAGTGGTAATCGGGCATGGGCAGAGCGCCTCCCTCAATGGTTTGAGCGCAGTATCGGAGGCATTTCTTAACGAAGTCTGAAGGTGAAAAAAGGTTAATCAACGGGCAATCTTCAGATTGTCTTAAGACTGCAAGGGCAGGGTGGCACCGTCGGTTCGCCCTGCAACCGGATCGAGACTGTCGAACGAATCGACCGTCGCTCACGACAATCACGAGGCGCTTCTTATGACCCGCGACACCGCCGTCACCCGTTATGGAAAACTGTCAATTACGTTGCACTGGCTGATGCTGGCGCTTTTCGTCGGCGTCTACGCCTGTGTCGAAATCAAAGGCTTCATGCCCAAGGGCAGCGAAGCGCGCGGCCTGCTGATGGGCTTCCACGGCCTGTTCGGCGCGAGCATTTTCGTGCTGGTCTGGGTGCGCCTGCTCGGCCGCCTGACCCCACGCCCGCCGATCACCCCCAAGCCGCCAGCCTGGCAGACCGGCATCTCGCACCTGATGCACCTGGCGCTGTACGTGCTGATGATCGCCACGCCGATCCTCGCCTGGCTGATGCTCGCCGCCGCCGACAAACCGTTCCCGTACTTCGGCTTCCACGTCCCGGCACCGGTCGCCATCGACCCGGACTTCGCCAAACAACTCAAGTACTGGCATGAAACGCTGGGCAGCGCCGGCTACTGGCTGATCGGCCTGCACGCGGCGGCGGGGCTGTTTCACCACTACTGGGTGCGGGATAACACGCTGGTGCGGATGTTGCCGGGTCGCACGGAATAATCCTGACCTCCTTCAACCCCCAATCCCTGTGGGAGCGAGCTTGCTCGCGAAGGCGTCGTGTCAGCCGGCATCATCGCTGACTGACACACTGCCTTCGCGAGCAAGCTCGCTCCCACAGGTTTTTGTGGTGTCTGGCAAGACGGGGCAGTTGCCGCAATCGTACTTCGCGTCCACGCTATGGCATGCCAACGCGCCGGGCGCGCATCACCTTGGCAACACCGACAATAAGGGGCAGGGCAGCCATGAACTTTACCCACCGGCCAGTGACGGCCGACGACGTCAAAACCCTGTGCGGCTTTCCGCAGGGCGTTCAAGAGTTGTACTTCATGTTCCCGAAAGCGCAGTACCCGCTGACGGAAGAACAAATGCACACCGCGATCAGCCAACGCTTCGACTCCACGGCGTTTCTGGCCAACGGTGAGTTCGTCGGTTTCGCCAATTTCTACCGTGCCGAACACGACGGCGTCTGCTGCATCGGCAACGTCATCGTCGCGCCTTACGCCCGTGGCCAGGGCGTCGCGCGCTACATCGTCGAAACCATGACTGCAGTCGGCTTTGAAAAGTATCAGGCCAGGGAAGTGCAGCTGTCCTGCTTCAACGAAAACACCGCAGGGTTGCTGCTCTACCCGAAACTCGGCTTCGTGCCGTTCTCCATCGAAGAACGCCCGGCACCTGGCGGCAGACGCGCAGCCCTGATCAACATGACCCGCCACCGACAATAGCCACCCCCCAATCCCTGTGGGAGCCGGGCTCGCCCGCGATGGCGCCAGCCCGGCCAAACGCCCTCCCGAGCCTGACCCAAAACCTGTGGGAGCGAGCCTGCT
>NZ_JABULD010000293.1:0-3760 GCF_014060985.1 Pseudomonas sp. MD195_PC81_125 | reverse complement strand
CGCTCCCACAGTTGAATGCATTCCGTCTGTAGGAATGCGATCAGTGTGGGAGCGAGCCTGCTCGCGAATGGGGCGACTCGGTCTTCCAGTCAGTCAGTCTTCTGCGGATTCAACCAGCCACGCACCCGCCGAAACAACTGTTCCTGCTCAGCCTTTTTGTCCGGCAACGCCTTGAGCGCCACCTGGCTGAACGCCGAAGTCTTCAGGCGCTTGCTGGCCTGCATGCGCTCCAGCGCCGCGTTACGATCCAGCGCCTTGTCCATGTAGAAAATGTCAGCCGTCGGCAACTTCAGGGTCGGCGTCAGCTCGGCCAGTTGCGGCTTGGCTTTACTTGGCGTTTGCGCATCGACCATCACTAGCTTCTCGACCTGCGAACTCTGCCGCTCGCTGAGGAAACGCGCCGCCCAGTACGCGCCCGTACCGTGACCGAGGATCACGACCCGGCGTGCGCTTTGTTGCTCGGCGTAGGCAATGGCCGCGTCGATCCGCGCAAAGATTCGCTCGGCATCCGCCTTGGATTGTTCTTCAGTCGTTTCGGCCACGACCTGATCCGCCACGTCCGCTTCGCCGCCCGCAGCCTGTTCGATCGGTTGCGCGGTGGTGGAATCCTTGCTGCCACTTTCCGCGGCTTTCGGCGCGGCGGCGGGCGCAATCACGCGTGGAGCGATGACATCGCTTTGCAGATCCGGCAGGGTGATACTCAGGCTGCTCCACTCGACGTCGGGCAATTTGTTGCGCAGCGGGGCGATCACTTGCGGCCAGTCAGCGGTTTCGCCGGCGCCCGGCACAATAATGACCGCACCTTTGGGTTCGGCAGTGTTGGCCGGTTTCCACAGGGCGAGGAAAGTGTCGGCGCCGGCCTGCAGTTGCTGCTGCTCTTGCGCCGGGACTTTACGTTCGAGTGCTGCGGCTTCTTCCTGACTACGCTCAAGCAGTGGCTGGCGTTCGGCGGGTTTTTCGGCGGCTGGTTGCTCGGCGGTGGAGGCGGGCGCCGGATCGGCGGCTTCGACGGAAAACGCACAAGGCAGGATCAGCGACAGGCACAATGCTGGCATTGCCAGGCGATAGACAGAGGGCATCGGTTATTCCAGGCCAGAAAAGTATCCCGGCAGCCTAATGGGTTGGTCAGAATTTGTCAGTGCAAGAGACTTCAATGATGCGTTTTTGCTGCCTGTGGGTTATCGGCTGGTTGTGTTTTCCCTTGATGGGCTGGGCGGCGTCTGCGCCGGCGGCGCATGCAGCGCTGTTGACGCCCGCCGAGCAGCAATGGCTGGCGCAGCACCGTGAGTTGCGTGTGGGCCTCGTGCTGCAGGCGCCGTACGCGCAGTACGACCGACGTCTGCAGCGCTTGTCCGGGGCCAATGTCGAATTGATGAAGTCACTGGCCAAGACCTTGAACGTCGAGCTGAGCTGGCGCAATTTTCAGGATCTGGCGCAACTGGAGGAGGCCGCCCGCGAAGGCGAAATCGACATCGCCCCGGGCCTGACCCAGACCCCGGGTGCACTGCGCCTGTGGCAATTTTCCGATCCCTACATGCGGGTGCCACAACTGGTGGTCAGCGACCAGAAGAGCGGCGGCGTGGTCGAGCTGGAAAAACTCGACAGCCTGTCGCGCGTCGCCGTGCGCATGCCCAGCGTGACGGCAGACTATTTGCGCAGCACCTATCCCCATCTGAATCTGCAAGGCGTGCCGCTGGAGCGTCAGGCGCTGCAACTGCTGTTGACCCAGCAGGCGTCCTACGCCGTGGTGGATGAGGCGCAACTCGGACGGTTGTCTGCCGAACCTGAGTTCGCCGGGTTGGTGGTGGTCGGCGATATCGGCTTGCCGCAGCTGTTGCGCATTGCCACACGGCGCGACTGGCCGGCGTTGGCCGGCATTGTTGAAACTGCTCTGCGGGCGATTCCCGCGAAGGATCTGGAACGCCTGCACACGCAATGGCTGCAACCCAAATACCCGCGTCTGTCGGAGTCGCCGGGGTTCTGGCAGAACCTCAGTTTGCTGTTTGCGGTGTTGTTGCTCAGTTGTGTGGCCATTGTGGTCTGGCAACGACGCCAGCAACACAGCCTCGAACACCGTCTGTTGAGCGCCCGGGAAGACATCGCCCTGCGCGCGGCCAGCGAAGAAGCCTTGCGCCTGACCCAGTTTTCCATCGATCAAAGTACTGTCGGCATTCTTTGGGTCAACTGGGACAGCCATGTGCGTTACGCCAACCGCGCGGCGGAAAGCATGCTCGGTTATCCACAGGGCGCGTTGATCGAACGGCCGCTGATCGATTTCGAACCCGGTCTGCACATGGACCGCTGGCTCAACCTGTGGAAACGCGCGCGGGCCAGTGAGGAAGGACCGCTGAGCTTTGAAACCAGCTGCGTGCGCGCTGATGGCAGCGTCCTGCCGGCGGACGTTTCGCTGAGTTTTCTGCGCTTTCGCGACAGCGAGTATCTGGTGGTTTATCTCACCGACGTCACCGAGCGTCGCCGCGCGCTGGCCGCGTTACAGGAAAGTGAAGCGCGCCTGCAAGGCATCGCCGCCAACGTACCGGGGCTGGTGTTTCGCCTGGAGCGGGCGCCAGTGACCGGGCAGATCGATTTCGCCTACATCAGCGAGGGCAGCGAGAGTCTGGTCGGCTACGCGCCGGCCGCCATTGCGCACCGCGACATGGGCTTGCGCAGCCTGGTGCACCCGGACGACAAGGCCAGTTACCACCAGACCCAGGACCAGGCACTGGACACCGACAGTGACTGGTCGTGGCAGGGCCGCATCCTCACCCGTCAGGGCGAACAACGCTGGGCCGAGATCAAGGCAATCACCCGCCAGCTGGAGGATGGCGCCTATGTCTGGGACGGCATCGTTTGGGACATCAGCGAAAGCAAGCGCATCGAACTGGAACTGGCGGCGTCCCGCGAGCAACTGCGCGAGCTGTCGGCGCACCTGGAAAGCGTGCGCGAAGAAGAGAAGGCGCGCATTGCCCGTGAAGTGCACGATGAGCTGGGGCAGATGCTCACGGTGCTGAAACTGGAAACCTCGATGTGCGAGCTGGCCTACGCGCAACTCGATCCGGGCCTGCACGAACGGTTGAACAGCATGAAACGCCTGATCGCCCAGTTGTTCCAGCTGGTGCGCGATGTGGCGACGGCGCTGCGCCCGCCGATCCTCGATGCCGGGATCGCTTCGGCGATTGAGTGGCAGGCGCGGCGATTCGAGGCGCGCACGCAGATTCCATGTCTGGTGCAGGTGCCGGACAATCTGCCGGTGCTCAGCGACGCCAAGGCGATCGGGCTGTTCCGCATCCTGCAGGAGGCGCTGACCAATGTGATGCGCCACGCCCAAGCGCATACTGTGGAGCTGACGCTGGCGCTGAAAGGCGACGAGTTGTGTCTGACGGTCAGCGACGATGGCGCAGGCTTTGTCGCGACGGCGCAGCGGCCGACATCCTTTGGCCTGGTTGGCATGCGCGAGCGGGTGTTGATCATGGGCGGGCGGCTGGTGCTTGAGAGTGAGCCGGGCGAGGGCACCAGTCTGAAGGTGTGGGTGCCTTTGGATCGATAAAGATCGCGTATCCCTGTAGGAGCTGCCGAAGGTGCGATCTTTTAGCGTCAATGCAAATATCGAGGAGAGGCAAGTGATCCGTGTACTGGTAGCCGAAGACCACACCATCGTCCGGGAAGGCATCAAGCAATTGATCGGCCTGGCCAAGGACCTGCAAGTGGTGGGGGAGGCGAGCAATGGCGAGCAGTTGCTCGAAACCCTGCGCAGTGTGCC
>NZ_JABULD010000730.1:0-1057 GCF_014060985.1 Pseudomonas sp. MD195_PC81_125 | reverse complement strand
CAAATGGATCCTTAGCATTACGGGCGAACAGTTCGAGCAGGGACTGAGGCAAGAAGAGCATGAGGCGATATTGCCTCTACCTCAACAAAAACGCACCGATCGGTATCTGCATGTGCGTTTTATACCCGGCAATGTTGTTGAGTTGAAATGGAGTCCAAATCTGGACAACCCATTTGATGCTGCTTTAGATGAAACGGGCCATTGATTCATTAGTGTTCATAATTGATGGAGAAATGCGTTACAGACGCAGGAATATAATTTTAGCCTTTGGATTTTTGCAATTGATTGATATTGCTACGGACGCACGCCGAAAACGAACATACCGACGGAGACGAATAGCTCTAGCTGTGTTGGCCTTACTGCTTTGCTACGCCGCCCCGAAAATACTCGGCCTGCTTCGAACTCCAGGTGCAATGATGACCTCGGAAAACTATATGGAGCGCCCGATATTTAGCTTCTGGGTCAACGATTTTTGGGGTGGGAATTTATACGCCATGAGTGGCGGAGGAATCATGTGCTGCACTCGCTTCGGAGGTGAGACAGCCAAAATCATCTGGATCTTGGACATGACTCGGCAACAGCAATTACAAGGTGCCATAGAAGAGCGTCATGAAATTGAGCTTCCGTTACCAAAACGTCAGTCAGAAGACCAGTATCTGCACGTTCGGTTCGATCCTGGCAATAAGGTACGTCTGGGCTGGAGTCCGGATCTTTTTAGCCCATTTGAAACGCGACCATCCAATAAAAATGCTGGAAGCATAGGGGCGCAATGAGAGTTCGTGACTTAGCGAGCCCCAGACAGTGGCGTCGTACAAAAAATATTGGTCAGCGTGGGGATGCTGCTGGCGGCCTTTTCGATCCCCCTTATTCATGATCGAGTCCGTACGCCAGGTGCAGCCCTCACCTCTCACAACTACACGGAACGACCTATCGGGAGTTATTGGGTTAACGACCAATGGGGTGGTAACGGAGGTGTAACTTGCTGCTGGAGCATAAGCGGTGAATCTGCAAAAGTTGTCTGGATTCTGAGCATGTCTCAAGCTCAAGAAAATCAGGG
>NZ_JABULD010000621.1:0-6887 GCF_014060985.1 Pseudomonas sp. MD195_PC81_125 | reverse complement strand
CCCCATCGCCACGCCCCTGCGCACCGGCCTGACCCGCACCCAACTCTGGGAAGCCGCCGACAAAGGCTGATCAAGTGCTGGGAAATCGGCCGCCAGCGCGCCAGCCGCTTCCCCGACCTCGCGCAACAATGCCTCGCCGGTGAACTGCCAGTACTCGGCTGGAAAGGTGGCGTCAGCCGCAGCCTGAAGAAAAACGAGAAATACGGCTCGCTGAAATACCTCGCCCAGTGGCAGGGCTTGCGGGGCGAGGATCTGGATATTGATCTGGCTGAAGAGCGCTCGCTGACCTGCTCACGGACGAAGATGCGGGTGACGTTTACCCCGGATCGGACGAAGTATTTCAATCAGGTGGCGGAAGCCGAGGCTTAAGAAGGAACGCCGACAAGTGACGCTTCCCCTGTGGCGAGGGAGCTTGCTCCCGCAGGCCTGCGCAGCAGTGCATTTAAGTATGGGGTCGCTTCGCAACCCGGCGGGCGCAAGCTCCCTCGCCACAACGGAATGGTCTAGTGTTGCCTGACGCCCAATTGCTGTGGAGTCTGCCGTGTCTGACATTCAACGCATACTGACACCGAACTTGACCGTTGCCTTTGAACAGCACGGCCCGTCCACTGGCGACGCGGTCATCTTGCTGCATGGCTTCCCCTACTCGCCTCGGGCGTACGACGAAATCGCCCCGGTCCTCGCCGCCGAGGGTTATCGGGTGATCGTCCCTTATCTGCGCGGTTACGGGCCGACCCGCTTCAACCACCCCGAAACACTGCGCTCCGGCCAGCAAGCAGCCCTCGCCCAGGATTTGCTGGAGTTGATGAACGCACTGGGTATCGAACACGCCACGCTTTGCGGTTACGACTGGGGCGGTCGGGCAGCGTGCATTGTTGCGGCGTTGTTTCCCGAGCGGGTACGTGGGCTGGTGACGGGGGATGGCTATAACGTGCAGGACATCGCCAATTCGACCCGGCCTCTGGATCCCGAGACCGAGCACCGTTATTGGTACCAGTACTATTTCCACACGCCTCGAGGCGTCGCGGGCCTGACGCAAAACCGGCGGGCGCTATGTGAATTGCTCTGGAGCTTGTGGTCACCGACCTGGACACGCAACGCCGAACGTTATCCGCTGAGCGCGCCGGCCTTCGACAACCCGGACTTCGTGGACGTGGTGATTCATTCCTACCGTCATCGCTTCATGTATGCCGCAGGCGATCCGGCACTGCAATGGATGGAAGACGCGTTGATCAAACAACCGCCGATCAGCGTACCGACGATCTCACTGTGCGGTGCCGACGATGGGGTCGGCCCGGCGCCGGAAGTCGATGAAGACATTGCGCACTTCACCGGGCTGTACGAAAGGCGCGTGCTGCCCGGTGTCGGCCACAACATTCCCGAAGAAGCACCGCAGCAAACCCTCAAGGCATTACTGGATCTGCTCCAGCACTGACCGAAAACCGCTCCCGATACGCCTGCGGCGTCACGCCCATGGTCCGCAGAAAGCTGCGGCGCAAGGTTTCTTCACTGCCAAACCCGCAATTGGCCGCAATGCGTTTCACCGGCAGCCCGGTGTCGCTGAGCAGACGCCGCGCGGTTTCTACGCGGATCAGTTCGATGGCGCGGGCCGGGGTCTGGCCGGTGTCGGCGCGGTAGTGCCGGACGAAACTGCGTTCGCTCATGCCAGCCTGTTCGGCCAGGGTCGGGACGCCGAGGTCGCAGGTGAGGTGTTCGGCGATCCAGGCGTGCAAATCATCGAAACGGTTGCCTTGTTTTTGCAGTGATAACGTCACGCTGAATTGCGACTGCCCGCCCGGGCGCTTGAGGAACACCACCAATTGTCGGGCGACGTCCAGGGCCATGTCGCGACCGAGGTCGTCTTCGACCATGGCCAGCGCGAGGTCGATGCCGGCGGTGACGCCCGCCGAGGTCCAGACCGGGCCGTCGTTGATGAAGATCGGATTGGGCTCGACTTGCAATTGCGGGTGCTGCCGCGCCAGTTGTTCGCAGCGTGTCCAGTGGGTGACGACCCGGCGACCGTCGAGCCAGCCGCTGGCCGCCAGCAGAAACGCGCCGGTGCAGACCGAGGCAACCCGCCGGCATCCACCGGCATGTTCACGCACCCAGCTCACCAATTCAGCGTCTTCGGCAGCCGCGTAAACACCCCAGCCACCGGCGATGATCAGGGTATCGCTGGGCTGCTTCGGCAGCGGCTCGGCCAGCATCGCCAACCCGGCGGAAGCGTTCACCGCGCCGCCGCCGCTGGCGATGACTGTTGGCGCGTAAGGCGCAGGCAAACCCTGCTGGCGGGCGATATCGTTGGCCGAGGCGAATACTTGCAACGGGCCCGTAACATCGAGCAATTGCACATTGGCGAACGCGAGAACGTGGATGGTTTTCGACATTTGGCGTAATTCGTGGGCTGATTGGCGTACGCGCCAAAACCTACGCGCCTACAGTGAAGCCGTCCAGCCCTTTTCACGGAGAAGAATCATGGCGTTGCAGATCGGTTTTCTGTTGTTTCCACAGGTGCAGCAACTCGACCTGACGGGCCCCTATGATGTGCTGGCCTCGTTGCCGGACGTGCAGGTGCATCTGGTCTGGAAGGATCTGGTGCCGGTCACCGCCAGCACCGGCCTGCTGTTGAAACCGACCACCACCTTCGACGACTGCCCGGATCTGGATGTGATCTGCGTACCCGGCGGCGCCGGGGTCGGGCCGTTGATGGAGGATGAACAGACGCTGGGGTTCATCAAGCGTCAGGCGGCGCAGGCCAGGTATGTGACGTCGGTGTGCACCGGCTCGCTGGTGCTGGGCGCGGCGGGCCTGCTAAAAGGCAAACGCGCGACCACCCACTGGGCCTATCACGAACTGCTGCCGAAACTCGGCGCGATTGCGGTGCAGGACCGGGTGGTGCGCGACGGCAATCTGTTTACCGGTGGCGGGATTACCGCAGGCATCGACTTTGCGCTGGTGCTGGCCGCCGAACTGGTGGGGGCCGAGGCGGCGCAGTTGATTCAGCTGCAACTGGAATATGCGCCGGCGCCGCCGTTCAGCTCCGGAAGCCCTGATACCGCACCGAGCGCGATCATCGATGAGGCTCGCCTGCGGGCAACGCCGTCGTTAAAACTGCGTACGGAAATCACCGAGCGGGCGGCGGCGAAACTCAACTTGCGTTGATCCTCAGCCACACTCAGAACCCTGTAGGAGCTGCCGCARGGCTGCGATCTTTTGACTTTGGCTTTTCAAGATCAAAAGATCGCACCTGCGGCAGCTCCTACAGGACGGATTGCGGCGTGTCACCGTTTCCCGCCACACCTTTACTTGTCCCCACGCCCTCACCCGTGTAGAAAGCCCTTCCCCCCCCCCCCATTCTGCACAAGGACTTTCGATGAAGGCGTTGCCATGGCCCTATCTGGCACTTCTCAGCCTCGGTTACGGATTGGCGCTGAGCTTTGGCCAACTCGGCTGGCTGGCGCTGATCTCCTTCGGACTGTTGCTGGTGGCCGGTTTCGCCGTGCGCCAACAGGTGGTGCCGGTGGCGCGGTTGCTCGGCCACGCGGTGTTTGTTTTCCTCGCCCTGTCGCTGGCGCTGCACTGGTTGCCGGGGTTCGATAACGGTCGGGCCATCGCGAAGATGCGTTTCACCGATGACGCCGTGCCGTTCGCGATGTACCTGAATCTGGACAAACCGCTGATCGGCTTCTGGCTGCTTTTGGCCTGCCCGTGGATCGTCGCCGCCCGCTCGCTGCGTCTGACGGTATTCGCCAGCGTCCTCGGCCTGATCTTGAGCGCAACCCTGGCCCTGGGTGGCGCACTGCTATTCGGCATGATTGCCTGGGCGCCGAAGTGGCCCGATCAGGCGTGGCTGTGGCTGCTGAACAATCTGCTGTTGGTGACGCTGGTCGAGGAAGCGCTGTTTCGCGGCTATATACAGGGCGGTTTGAGCCGTCTGTTCAAGCACCTGCCTTACGGCGAAAACCTCGCCCTGCTGCTGGCCTCGCTGATCTTTGCCCTGGCGCATGTGGGCGCAGGCTGGCACTGGGTGCTGCTGGCAGGTCTGGCGGGGGTCGGCTATGGTCTGGCCTACCGTTTTGGTGGGCTGGCGGCGGCGATCGCCACGCATTTCGGGCTGAACCTGCTGCATTTTGCGCTGTTCACCTATCCGATGCTGGCCGCTTGAAGCAAGAGCCGTTTTGCGACGCCGTACTTATATCTGAAAAAAAACTTCAATAATTTCCTGTCAGCGCCGACAACCTTTCAAAGCCTTGCGGATTGAAAAACCATGCGTAACAACCAGCCCATTACACAACGCGAACGGACTTTCCCGGCTCAGCAGCGGTTGATTTCCACAACCGACGCCAAGGGCGTGATCACCTACTGCAACGACGCTTTCGTCGAAATCAGCGGGTTTTCGCGTGAAGAACTGATCCGTGCGCCGCACAACCTGGTCCGTCATCCTGACGTGCCGGCCGCGGTGTTTTCGCACATGTGGGGCACACTGAAACAAGGCTTGCCATGGATGGGCATTGTCAAGAATCGCTGCAAATCCGGTGACCATTACTGGGTGAACGCCTACGTGACACCGGTGTTCGACGGTAATCAGGTGGTCGGTTACGAGTCGGTGCGGATCAAACCCACCGCCGAACAGATCCGCCGTGCCGAAGCGCTCTACCAACGCATCAACCAGGGCAAGTCGGCGATCCCTTCCAGCGACAAATGGCTGCCGGTGCTGCAGGACTGGCTGCCGTTCATTCTGGTCAGCCAGCTGAGCTTCGTGATCGGCGCGACGCTGAACTCGCACTGGGGCTTTGCCCTCGCGGCCGGTTTGTCGGTACCACTGGGCCTGATGGGCCTGCAATGGCAGCAACGCGGGCTCAAGCGCCTGCTGCGCCTGGCCGAGCAGACCACCTCCGACCCGCTGATCGCGCAGATGTACACCGACAGCCGTGGCGCGCAGGCGCGTCTGGAAATGTCGATCCTCAGCCAGGAAGCGCGCCTGAAAACCTGCCTGACCCGTCTGCAGGACACCGCCGAGCACCTGACCGATCAGGCCAAACAGTCCGACGCCCTGGCGCACAACAGCTCCAGCGGTCTGGAACGTCAGCGCGTGGAAACCGAACAGGTCGCCACCGCCGTCAACCAGATGGCCGCCACCACCCAGGAAGTGGCCAGCCACGTACAGCGCACTGCTGACGCGACGCAAGAAGCCAACCGCCTGACCGGTCGCGGTCGCGACATCGCCGGGGAAACCCGCGAAGCCATCCAGCGCCTGTCGGTTGTCGTCGGGGAAACCGGCCTGACCGTCACCCAATTGGCCAAGGACAGCGACGAAATCGGCGGCGTGGTCGACGTGATCAAAGGCATCGCCGACCAGACCAACCTGCTCGCGCTCAACGCTGCGATTGAAGCCGCACGTGCCGGCGAGATGGGCCGTGGTTTTGCTGTGGTCGCCGACGAAGTCCGCCAACTGGCACAACGCACCAGCGAATCCACCGGGCAGATCCACGCCCTGATCGCCAAGCTGCAGCAGACTGCATCCAGCGCTGTGCAAACCATGGAAGCCGGCCATCGCCAGGCGGAAGAAGGTGTCGCGCGGGTACTGGAAGCGGATCAGGCCCTGGTAGGCATCAGCGAAGCGGTGGCCAACATCACCGACATGACCACCCAGATCGCCGCCGCGACCGAAGAGCAAAGTGCCGTGGCTGAAGAGATCAGCCGCAACATCAGCAACATTTCGGAACTGGCGGACCAGACCTCGGAACAGGCGCATAACTCGGCGCTGCTGAGTGAAGAGCTGACCAAGACGGCCAACACGCAGTATTCGTTGGTGGAGCGATTTAACCGCTGAAAGCAAGATCGCCGCTTCATCTGAAAACCCGGACAGCGAAAGCTTCCGGGTTTTTTATTGCGGTGCTACCTGTCAGATCTGACAGTAGACGCCCACCTGTTCGAGCGGGTATCAAGAGAAACCGTAAATGCAGTCGGTTGTAACACCTCCTCTTACTCGAAAAGGCAGGTTTAACAATGACCACTCACGCTATTTTTCTTCCAAAAAGGCCACTGGTGCGCGATGAAAAATTTGAATGGAGATTGGGCGGCAAACGGATAACAGCGGAATTCAGCTCCTTCTATCAAGACGAGTTTTTGGGCGAGTTGTATTGGGCCATAAGTGGTGGAACAGGGAATTTCGACGATGAAAACTATTTTGCTTTCTCGATGACTCTGCCCTACCGATCTGATGAGACTCTCACAGGTGTTTATGACCTCAAAAAAGGGCTGACATGTGTACACAGCCATTGGATCCCTGCGCCACCGGGGTTCATCGGAATGGCTACGGTAGACGCCGACTCGGCGACCCTTAGCATCAAATATGACCCTGAAACAGACATCGCGACGGGATCATTCGAGGCCTTGTTCAAAAGTCATCGCTATCGTCTGATGCCCAAGGGGACTTTCACCATGACCCGGGTGAGACCGACTGAAGCTGGCTCCCAGCAACTCCGGGTGAGCCCACCTCAACGTCCGTTGAAAGAATGACTTCGTGCAGGCGCTGCCGCAGGCTGCGAACCTTTGACTTTTAAAGCCCGGACGACGAAAGCGTCCAGGCTTTTTTTGCCAGCCTGAAACTCATGGTGCCTGGCAGACCGCTTTCGCGAACAAGCATGCTCCCACAGTGGGATCAGGTCTCAACAGTCAGAGATTAGTCGGCTGGCAGGCCGCCTTCGCTGGCAAGCCTGCTCCCACAGTGGGATTGGGTGTCATCAGTTGGAGATTGGTCGGCTGGCAGGCCGCCTTCGCGAGCAGGCTCGCTCCCACAGTGGGATTGGGTGTTTTCAGTTAGAGATTGGTCGGCTGTCAGGCCGCCTTCGCTGGCAAGCCAGCTCCCACAGGTGGATTGGGGT
>NZ_JABULD010000502.1:0-4392 GCF_014060985.1 Pseudomonas sp. MD195_PC81_125 | reverse complement strand
AGCTCCTACACCGAACCCTGTAGGAGCTGCCGAAGGCTGCGATCTTTTGACCCTGAAAATGCATTAGTGCATTTATATACTTGCACAAATGCATAGGCAGGCTAAGGTTACCTCGAGCAAGGAGATCGGCACCGTTCATCGCAGATGAAAACCGTTAACCACCGATCGCTCGGCAATACCGCAACACCACCACAAGCTGGACGCTTGTTTTCATTCATGGAGGACTGAAAAAATGTTAACCACTCAAGCCACATCATTCACCGGCGAGAGCCTGCCAAGGTGCCTTGTCGGCCGCCTGCTCGACCCGCAACTGGTCGAGGTTCAAGCCACTGCGCAAACGGCGGCACTGGCCGCTGCCAACCTTAACTTCACGATGCAGAAACAGACTCAGACCAATTGGTGCTGGGCCGCTGTTTCCGCTTCGGTCGGCAACTATTACGGCACTGGAAACTGGACCCAATGCGGCGTCGCCAGTACCCAACTGGATCGCAATTGCTGCAGCCAGCCAGGACCGTGCAACGTCTACGGCTATCTGGATTCAGCCCTGCAAACCACCCGCAGCTATAACGGGATGAATCAGGGTTCGCTGCAGATGTCGGCCATTCAGAACCAGATCAACATGGGCCGCCCGGTCGGCCTGCGCTGTGCCTGGTACGGTGGCGGTGCGCACTTCCTGGCGATCTACGGCACCAACGGCAACTACGTGCTGGTCGCCGACTCGATCTACGGTTATTCGACCCGCGCGCTGAACTCATTCCCGGGTTCGTACAACGGCGGCGGCAACTGGACTCACACTTACTTCACCGCGAAAAACTAGGAGGGCGACATCATGCAACTGACTTATCCAAAGGCGCCTTCCAACGGCGTACAGACTTTGCGTCCGGTGCTGCAAGCCGCGCTGCAAACACAGGGTTTCGGCATTAATCGCCAGTTCGCCGCCGCGACACCGGCCAAAGTCAGCCTCAGCGAAGCCTATCGCGGCTACTCGCTGACACTCGACGACTTGAGCCAAGGCAAGGGTCTGAAAGACGCACGCGTCGGTGACTGGCATTACCTGGTGTTTGCCGACGGTGTCAGCATTGCCGATGCGCAACTGGCCGAGGTGCGTGGCCATGTCGAGTTCGCTTCGCTGAACCACGGCACCCGGGCCGCCGACACCGTGGGCGCGTTGAAACTGGCGGAACAGGCGCCGCAATTGCAGGGCAAGAGCGTTGAACTGCGGGTGCTGTTTGTCTCGGCACTGCACGTCGTGGCGATCTGGCTGCATGCGGACGGTGAGGATGTGCTGATCCCGATTGAGCCGACGCCAAAAGAGCTGGGCGACTCGCGGCTGTACAGCGAAGCCGCGCTGCTCGCGCTGCTCAAACCGGCGGCAGATCGCGCCAGACAGCGCTTTGACGCGGACACCAGCGGACAGTTGGGGAACTGACAGACCTGCGCATAAAAAAAACCCGGACGCTGTCCGGGTTTTTTATTGGCCATTTGTGGCGACTTATTCAGCCGCAGGCTCGGCCGGCTTGCGGCGCTTGAGCGGGGCCATGCCGTCGCTGCTCACCAGCGAATCCGGCTTCGGCCGATTGGCGCTCTTGCGCTTGGTCGGGGTCTTGGCGGCGGTTTTCTTCTTGTCGCCCTTGGCGTCGGTCTTTTTCTTCTTCACGCCGACAGCTTTGCCCGAGGCCTTGACCTTTTTCGGCCCGCCGTAGGTGCCTTTGACTTCCTTGATGGTGCGGCGCTCGAAGCTCTGCTTCAGGTAGCGCTCGATGCTCGACATCAGGTTCCAGTCGCCATGGCAGATCAGCGAGATCGCCAGACCGTCGTTGCCGGCACGGCCGGTACGACCGATGCGGTGCACGTATTCGTCGCCGCTGCGTGGCATGTCGAAGTTGATCACCAGATCCAGGCCATCCACGTCCAGACCACGGGCCGCGACGTCGGTGGCAACCAGAATCTTCACGCCACCTTGCTTCAGACGATCGATCGCCAGTTTACGATCCTTCTGGTCTTTTTCGCCGTGCAGCACGAACGCCTTGTATTCCTGAGCCACGAGGCGGCCGTAGATGCGGTCGGCCATGGCACGGGTGTTGGTGAAGACGATGGCCTTCTGATAGGTCTCGTTGGCTAGCAGCCAGTTGACGATCTGCTCTTTGTGCTGGTTGTGGTCGGCGGTGATGATCTGCTGACGGGTGGTCGAGTTCAGCTGGCTGACCGCGTTGAGCTGCAGGTGCTCAGGGTTGTTCAGCACCTTGGCGATCATCTCGCGCAGGCCGGAACCGCCGGTGGTGGCGGAGAACAGCATGGTCTGCTGACGGTTCGGGCATTCGTCGACCAGACGTTGCACGTCTTCGGCAAAACCCATGTCGAGCATGCGGTCGGCTTCGTCGAGCACCAGCACTTCGACTTCTTTCAAATCCAGGTTGCCGGCGTTGAGTTGCTCGATCATCCGGCCCGGCGTACCGATCAGGATGTCCGGCACCTTGCGCAGCATCGCCGCCTGCACCTTGAAGTCTTCGCCGCCGGTGATCAGGCCGGACTTGATGAAAGTGAACTGCGAGAAGCGCTCGACTTCTTTCAAAGTCTGCTGGGCCAGCTCGCGGGTCGGCAGCAGGATCAGGGTCTTGATGCTGACGCGGATCTTCGCCGGGCCGATCAGACGGTTGAGGATCGGCAGGACAAAAGCGGCGGTTTTGCCACTACCGGTTTGCGCCGTCACCCGCAGGTCACGCCCCTGGAGCGCCAGCGGAATGGCCGCTGCTTGCACAGGCGTTGGCTCGACAAATTTCAGCTCGGCCACGGCTTTGAGCAGGCGTTCGTGCAGGGCGAATTGGGAAAACACGGGTGCTACCTCGAAGATATGCAAAAAAACAGCTGCATAGGTTACCGGTTTCGAGCGCTCAGGCCGAGTTTCTTTATACAAACGGGCGTAATCAGTGGCTTTTTTGTTGCTCGATTTGTCTCCAACGGTAATACACAGCGTCTTAAATGCTCTAATCGCCCATCGCGCCTTACAGAAGAATCGTTGCTCACATGGATTTCAAACAGCTCTGGCTCAACGCCCAAGACCTCTGGGGTGCCCTCGAACAGCACCCGTTCCTGCAATCCGGCCTGGCGCTGATGCTGCTATTGGTGATCGCGCTGATCCTCGGACGAGTGGCACGCTATCTGATCCTGCACGCCAGCCGCATGCTCGGGCGCCAGCCGGCGCTGCACTGGATCAACGACTTTCGCCACAACAAGGTGTTTCAACGTCTGGCGCAGATGACGCCGTCGCTGGTGATCCAGTTCGGTCTGCACCTGGTGCCGGAACTGAGCAAAACCGCGATGACCTTCCTCGGCAACGTGGCGCTGTCCTTCACCATCCTGTTCCTGCTGCTGTCGGTCAGCGCCCTGCTCAATGCGTTGCTGGACATCTATGCGCGCACCGAACACGCGCGCACCCGCTCGATCAAGGGCTATGTGCAACTGGCGAAAATGGTCTTGTACGTGTTTGGCGCGATCATCATCGTCGCCACCCTGATCGACCGTTCGCCGTTGTTGCTGCTGTCCGGTCTGGGTGCGATGTCGGCGGTGATTCTGTTGGTCTACAAGGACACCCTGTTGTCGTTCGTCGCCAGCGTGCAGTTGACCAGCAACGACATGCTGCGGGTCGGCGACTGGATCGAAATGCCGCAAGTCGGCGCCGATGGCGACGTGGTCGACATCACCTTGCACACGGTCAAGGTGCAGAATTTCGACAAGACCATCGTCTCGATCCCGACCTGGCGCCTGATGTCCGAATCGTTCCGCAACTGGCGGGGCATGCAACAGTCCGGTGGACGACGGATCAAGCGCAGCCTGTTCATCGACGCCAGCGGCGTGCGCTTCATCCGCGACGATGAAGAAGAAAAGCTCTCTCAGGTGCACCTGCTGACCGCCTACATGGGCCGCAAGAAAGCCGAACTCAAAGCGTGGAACGAGGCGCAGGGTAATGTAGCGGCAATGGCGGCCAACCGTCGGCGCATGACCAACATCGGCACCTTCCGCGCTTATGCGCTGGCGTATCTGAAAAGCCATCCCGAGATCCAGCCGAACATGACCTGCATGGTGCGCCAGATGCAGACCACGGCGCAGGGCATTCCGCTGGAAATCTACTGCTTCACGACCACCACGGTGTGGGCCGATTACGAGCGGATTCAGGGGGATATTTTCGATTATCTGCTGGCGGTGCTGCCAGAGTTTGGCTTGAGTCTGTATCAGCAGCCGAGCGGCGGGGATTTGCGTTCGGGGTTGTTGCCGGCGGTGCTGGGTTCGGCGCACATTGCGGAACCACAAAAACACCTCATGTAACCCACAATTACCGTGTAGGAGCTGCCGCAGGTGCGATCTTTTGATTTTAAAGATTTAAAAAGATCGCAG
>NZ_JABULD010000354.1:0-24375 GCF_014060985.1 Pseudomonas sp. MD195_PC81_125 | reverse complement strand
AAGGCTCGGTAGCCCCCCAAGGAACGCATCAACGTCACCTTCAAACCCGCCACCGGCGGTGCTCAGGAAGAGATTGAACTGCCGCTGAAGCTGCTGGCAATCGGTGACTACACCCACCGCAAGGACGATCGCAAAATCGAAGATCGCAAGCCGATCAGCATCGACAAGATGACCTTCGACGAAGTGTTGGCCAAGCAAGAACTGGGTCTGACGCTGAGCGTGCCGAACCGTCTGCAGGAAGATGGCGAGGCCGACGAGCTGGCTGTGCAATTGCGCGTCAATTCGATGAAGGACTTCAACCCGGCCAGCCTGGTCGAGCAAGTGCCTGAGCTGAAAAAACTGATGGAACTGCGCGATGCGCTGGTGGCCCTCAAAGGCCCGCTGGGTAACGCACCTGCGTTCCGTAAAGCGATCGAAGGCGTGCTCGCCGACGACGAATCCCGCGGTCGCGTACTCGGTGAGCTGGGCCTGAACGCCGCAGCCCCGGACGCCTGAGACTCCAGCCAAGGAAGCCAACACAATGAGCACTAGCGCAGCACAAGAGAAGAGCGCCGAAAGCGGCGAGTACAGCATTCTCGACAGCATCATCGCCGAAACCCGTCTGACCCCGGACGACGAAGCCTACGACATCGCCAAGCGTGGCGTGTCGGCGTTCATCGAAGAACTGCTCAAGCCGCAGAACAACGGTGAGCCGGTCAAGAAAGCCATGGTTGACCGCATGATCGCCGAGATCGATGCCAAGCTCAGCCGTCAGATGGACGAAATCCTGCACCACCCGGATTTCCAGGCGCTGGAATCGTCGTGGCGTGGCCTGCAGTTGCTGGTCGACCGCACCAACTTCCGCGAAAACATCAAGATCGAAATCCTCAACGTCTCCAAAGAAGACCTGCTGGACGATTTCGAAGACTCGCCGGAAGTCATGCAGTCGGGCCTGTACAAGCACATTTACACCGCTGAATACGGCCAGTTCGGTGGTCAGCCGGTGGGCGCGATCATCGCCAACTACTTCATGTCCCCAAGCTCGCCGGACGTGAAACTGATGCAATACGTGGCCAGCGTTTCCTGCATGTCCCACGCGCCGTTCATCGCCGCGGCCGGCCCGAAATTCTTCGGTCTCGAAAGCTTCACCGGCCTGCCGGATCTGAAAGATCTGAAAGACCACTTCGAAGGCCCGCAATTCGCCAAATGGCAGAGCTTCCGTACTTCCGAAGACTCCCGTTACGTCGGCCTGACCGTGCCGCGTTTCCTGCTGCGTAACCCGTACGATCCGGAAGAAAACCCGGTCAAATCGTTCGTGTACAAGGAAACCGTTGCCAACAGCCACGAGCACTACCTGTGGGGCAACACCGCGTTCGCGTTCGGCACCAAGCTGACCGACAGCTTCGCCAAATTCCGCTGGTGCCCGAACATCATCGGCCCACAGAGCGGTGGCGCGGTTGAAGACCTGCCGCTGCACCATTTCGAAAGCATGGGCGAAATCGAAACCAAGATCCCGACCGAGGTTCTGGTCTCCGACCGTCGTGAATACGAACTGGCCGAGGAAGGCTTTATCTCCCTGACCATGCGCAAAGGTTCCGACAACGCGGCGTTCTTCTCCGCCAGCTCGGTGCAGAAGCCGAAGTTCTTCGGCATCAGCGCAGAAGGCAAGGCGGCAGAGCTGAACTACAAGCTCGGCACCCAACTGCCGTACATGATGATCGTCAACCGCCTGGCTCACTACTTGAAAGTGCTGCAGCGCGAGCAACTCGGTTCGTGGAAAGAGCGTACCGACCTCGAGCTGGAACTGAACAAGTGGATCCGCCAGTACGTGGCCGACCAGGAAAACCCGAGCGCCGAAGTGCGTGGCCGTCGTCCGCTGCGCGCTGCGCAAGTGATCGTCAGCGACGTTGAAGGCGAGCCGGGCTGGTACCGCGTGAGCTTGAACGTGCGTCCGCACTTCAAGTACATGGGTGCCGATTTCACCCTGTCGCTGGTTGGCAAGCTGGACAAAGAGTAAGAGCGACTCATGGACGGATACGGCAGCCTCTTCGAACGCCTCAACGGCGACGCGGAACTACGCAAGGGCAACAGCCTTGAGGCTTGTGCCATGGCGTCAGTGGCTGCCCATCTGGCCAAAATGCTCAGCACCCGGGCCGGCAGCGTGCAAACGCTGGCCGACTACGGGTTGCCCGATCTCAATGACATGCGTCTGAGCCTGCACGACTCCCTGAGTCAGGCCCGTCTGGCCATCGAAAACTTCATCGAAGCCTACGAGCCGCGCCTGAGCAACGTGCGTGTCATTTCCCTGCCGCGTGACCACGACCAGCTACGGCTGGCCTTCAGCATCGAAGGCCTGCTGGAAGTCGAGGGTTTCAAGCGTCAGGTCAGTTTTTCCGCGCGCCTGGATGGCAGCGGTCAAGTGAAGGTCACCTAAGGAGATTCCCGATGTCTGGCAAACCCGCAGCACGCGTATCCGACCCCACCGCTTGCCCACTTCCTGGCCACGGTACCAACCCGATCGCCGCCGGTTCCGGCGACGTGTTCTTCGACGGCCTCGCGGCCCGCCCGCCAAGGCGATGCCTCGGCGTGTGGTGGTGCGTTGGTCGGCGATCTGGCGACCACGGTTTTGATCAATGGCAAACCGGCGGCCACGGTAGGTTCGGTTGGTTCTCATGGCAACAAGGTCACGGCAGGTTCCGGGACGGTGATTATCGGTAATTCGCACTCGCCGGCGCCGTTTGTGCCGCCTTTGCCGGTGGAGATCAAGTGGCCGTTTAACGAGCACTACGTCATCAATTGTCAGGACTCCGGGAAGCCATTGGCGGGAGTGGCATACAGTTTCAAAACAGCCTCGGGGAAAGTTATCAGTGGCGTCACGGGAGCCGACGGGAAGACGCAAAAAATCTCGTCCTCTGTAGCGGAGTCCTATGAGTTGATTATTGAACAGCAATCTGAAGTCGTAATTGGATAAAAGGATTTTGTTATGGCGGATACGAAAATAGCATCAAGTCTGACGCCGGCCAGTAACCAAACTGGTAAGTCTGCAGCTGTCCGTCAATTCAAAATCACAGATATACCTGATGCAATGGATAAGATGAAGTGGCCAGTTGCTGCGAAGCTGATGCGCCATTGGTTTGATGGCAAACCATGGCCAACTGCCGATGGTGCCATGAGTAAAGAGGTTAAAGACCATATTGCTCTTGCTGACATCGCCTACGTAAATGACACCATCGTAAAAATGGCTTGGTTGGAAAAATTTGAGCCTGCGAAAACTGTCATTGAAAAGCTTAAATCTGCTTGGGATAATCCTGCAGGCCGCAATAATATAAGCAAGAAAATTAAAGATAAGTATCTTGCTCGGCGCCGGGTGTCTATCCTTTTAATTTTGCTAGCGCCAGGAAGGTTGAAGAGTTTGGATACAGTAATAATCGAGCAGTTAAATTCGGTTTAATAGAGAAGACTGATGAATTGCGAGCTGCGCTGGCAAACTTTAACGTCCGCGTATTTCCAGAGGGAAAGTTGGTTGTTTCCGTAGACAGCATTCAACTGTTTGTGGAGCGAATCGGTTTTTTACGCTGAGGACGCCTATGACTTCAATGACGCACCGGATGACAATTTCAGTCAGCCATTGGGGTTCTGGAACTTCGATGGTATAGCCAACCCGGCTTATGCGGCCACTGCAAATGCCGGTGCGGCGCAGATGAAGTCAGACATCGCTTCAAACCCCTATATCAGTGCAGAAGACTCTCAGGCGATGTTTCGGGAAATAGAAAGCTCGCGTTATTTCTATATTACGAATTCTCATTTTGTAAAATATCGAACGGAATTTAAAAAAGGCGGTGATTTCCAGGTTTTGTCTGATATCAAATATCAGAATGTTCCCGTGACAGTTATTAATGTTTGGAATAAATGATGCGCATTTTTTTGCTCATGTACAATCGCTGTCGAAGTGGGTGTGGCGAAAAAATGACTACGCTTAAAAAGAAATGGCTAGTGCCTGTCAGTTTGCTCTTGGTGTTGATTGCATTGCTCGTTTATTGCGTAAATTCAATGCTAGGGTATCCCGCAAGTACAACTACAGCTAGCCCCTCGGGCCGCTACACAATTGAGAATGTGCGTGTCGGCAGGATCTTTATGCTTGGCGGTATGGCGTATCTAAGAGTTATCGACTCGAAAGAGCCAGGGAAGGTATATCGAACCCCGTTGTATGATACGCAGTCGTTGGATATGCGCACATTCGAAGATGATGCTGAGGTTGGAATTACTTGGATCACCTTCGAAAAGAAAGATAAGGCTTTTATAATTTCCATGCCGCAATGGGAAGAAAACTGGCTGAATATTTTCATCAGTAATACACCCTACGAGATTCTGGAAAATTGATAGCAGTATGAACAGCTACGTTCGTCTCGCCCTATGCCTGTTAATCCACGCTCTCGGATGCGTGGCGTATGCATTTTTGAATGACGCGGTTGTGCATGCTTACAGGCTTTTTAACGGCGGGTTTACCTCCCATGGTGTCGCCATCGGCATTGCGACTTACGCACTGTTTTACATTTTTTCTGGGCGTCAACCTGATCGTTGCGCTGATTCCAGGTCTGGTCGCCAAGCTGGCCATCCTTTTTCTGATGGTGGGCTTCATCCTGCTCTGGATGCTACCCGACAACCCGTTAAGAGCGCTGTTTTACGGCGTAGCTCAAGGCTGCGTCACGTTGCTGGCGATCCTCACCACTCAAGTCATCGAGTTGCGTTGGACTTTGCGAAACATCGCAGGTCGCATTCAGCCAAGTCAGCCTGCAGGTGTAATCCAATGACCAGGTCGGACATCGAGCGTAATCCGCAGGACAGTTATTCCATGAGTTCCACTACCAGGCAGGTAACCCGTGTCCTTTAACCACTACTACCAAAGCGAACTCACCGCACTGCGCCAACTCGGTCGCCGTTTCGCCGAGCGTAGTCCGGCGTTGGCGCCGTTCCTGGGCCAGGCCGGGCGGGATCCGGATGTGGAGCGGTTGCTGGAAGGTTTTGCGTTCTTAACCGGGCGTCTGCGGCAGAAGCTCGATGACGAGCTGCCAGAGCTCAGCCATTCGCTGATGCAACTGCTGTGGCCGAACTACATGCGCCCGCTGCCGGCGTTCAGCATTTTGCAGTTCGATCCGCTCAAGCGTTCTGGCCCGGCGCTGGTGGTCGAGCGCGATACGCCGATTGAGAGCAAACCGATCGAAGACGTGCGTTGCCGCTTCCGCACCTGCTACCCGACCGAAGTCCTGCCGCTGGATCTGGCCGCGCTGAACTACTCGGTGAAGGGCGACGGTTCGCTGCTCAGCCTGCGTCTGGAAATGAGCGCTGACGGTCACCTCGGTGAGCTGGAGCTGAGCAAACTGCGCCTGCACTTTGCCGGCGAACGCTACATCAGCCAGATGCTCTACCTGAGCCTGCTGCGCAACCTGGAAGGCATCGAACTGATCCCGCTCGACGGTGCCGGCAAGCCAATCGATGGCGTGGCGGGCAAGCCGATGGCGTTCAAGATTCCCGGAGACCGGGTCAAGCCGGTGGGCTTTGCCGAAGAAGAAGCGTTGATCCCGTATCCGCTGAACACTTTCCGTGGCTATCGCTACCTGCAGGAATACTTCGCCTTCCAGGACAAGTTCCTGTTCGTCGACGTCAACGGTCTGGACATCCTCAAGGCGCTGCCGGAAGACACGCTCAAGCAGATGCGCGGCCTGGAATTGCGTTTCGATATCCGCAAGAGCGGGATCATGCGCATGCGGCCGACCCTGGATAACGTGAAGCTGTTCTGCACGCCGATTGCCAACCTGTTCGCCCACGATGCGCTGCCGATCCGCCTCGACGGCAAGCAGGATGAATACCTGCTGCTGCCGGCGGAATACGATCTGGAAAACTGCGGCGTGTTCTCGGTGGAAACAGTCACCGGCTGGAAGCCCGGCGGCCTCGGTTATCAGGAGTACGTGCCGTTCGAGTCGTTCGAGCACGACCCGAGTTTCGACGTGCCCAACAGCCGTCCGCATTACAGCATCCGCCAGCGTTCATCCTTGCTGCATGACGGCCTCGACACCTACCTGAGCTTCGGCATACGCCACACCGAAGCCCACGAAACCCTGTCGATCGAGCTGATCTGCACCAACCAGAACCTGCCGCGCAAGCTCAAGCTTGGCGACATCTGCATGGCTTGCGAAGAGACCCCGGAGTTCCTCAGTTTCCGCAACATCACCCCGGCCACGTCGAGCTTTGCGCCGCCGCTGAACCGTGACTTCCTGTGGAAGCTGATCAGCAACATGTCGCTCAACTATCTGTCGCTGGCCGACGTCAACGCGTTGAAGGTGATTCTCGAAACCTACGACCTGCCGCGCTACTACGACCAGCACGCGGAGAAGGTCAGCAAACGCCTGCTCGGCGGCCTCAAGCACATCAAGCACCACCACGTCGACCGGCTGCACCGTGGCTTGCCGGTGCGCGGTTTGCGCACCGAACTGACCATCGACCCGGAAGGGTATATCGGCGAAGGCGACCTGTTCGTTTTCGCCTCGGTTCTTAACGAGTTTTTCGCGCTTTACGCCAGTCTCAATTCGTACCACGAGCTGCGGGTAAAAAGCACACAGGGAGAGGTGTACCAATGGACACCACGTATGGGCCTGCAGCCCCTGCTTTAAGCGGGCTGACCAAGGTAATACGCGAGTACTCGCTGTTTCAGGCCGTGCTGCTGGTGATCGACCGGCTGCGCGAGGCGCACCCGTACCTGAGCGAAGACGATCTGTACGACCAGGTGGAGTTTCAGGCCAACCCGAGCCTGGGCTTTCCGCGCAGCGACGTCGATCGCGTGGAGTTTTTCGAAGAGCACGGGCAGATGCGCGCGCGCATGCGTTTCAACCTGATCGGGCTGGTCGGCTCCGGTTCGCCGCTGCCGGCGTTCTACGGCGAGCAGGCGCTGGGCGACAGCGAGGACGGCAACCCGACGCGCAACTTCCTCGACCTGTTCCACCATCGCCTGCAACGGCTGATGCTGCCGATCTGGCGCAAGTACCGTTATCGCGCCAGCTTCCAGAGTGGCGCGATCGACCCGTTCTCGTCGCAGCTGTTTGCGCTGATCGGTCTGGGCGGCGACGAGATCCGCAAGGCCAAGGAGCTGAACTGGAAGCGCCTGCTGCCATACCTTGGTTTGCTCAGCTTGCGCGCGCACTCGGCGGCGCTGATCGAAGCCGTGCTGCGTTACTACTTCAAGCACGAAGACCTGGTCATCGAGCAGTGCATCGAGCGCCGCGTGGAGATCCTCGACGAGCAGCGCAACCGCCTCGGTCGCGCCAACAGCCTGCTCGGTGAAGACCTGGTGCTGGGCGAGCGGGTGCGCGACCGCAGCGGCAAATTCCGCATTCACATCACCGAACTCGACTGGGAGCGATTCCACGAATTCCTGCCGATCGGTTTCGGTTACCAGCCGCTGTGCGCGCTGGTGCGGTTCACCTTGCGTGACCCGCTCGATTACGACATTCGCCTGGTGTTGCGCCCGGAAGAAATCCGCGAACTGCGCATTGGTGAGAAGAACGACTGTCGCCTGGGATGGACCAGTTGGCTGGGCTGCGAAAAAGCAGACGGCGTGGTCACCCTGGGCAGCAAAATTCATTAAGGACGTGAGCCATGATCAACGTAGACCTGCAACAACTCATCCAGGCGCTGGACGCCGAAACCCGTCGTGATCTGGAGCGTTCGGCCGAACGTTGCGTGGCCCGTGGCGGCAGCAAGATCCTCGTCGAAGACCTGCTGCTGGGTTTGCTGGAACGTCCGAACGGCTTGCTGTCGCGCGCCTTGCAGGATGCGGATGTCGATGCCGGTGAACTGAGCGCTGCGCTGCAATCTCGCGTTGAACACAGCGCTTCGCGCAACCCGGTGTTCGCCCCGGAACTGGTGCAGTGGCTGCAAGACGCGCTGCTGGTGGCCAACCTCGAACTGGGCCAGACCTCGGTGGAAGACGCCGCGCTGATCCTCGCGCTGCTGCGTAACCCGATGCGCTACGCCGGCAGCCGTTATCAGCCGTTGCTCGCCAAACTGAACATCGATCGCCTGAAGGAATTTGCCCTGTCGCAACAGGAGCAACCGGCCGCCAGCGGCAAGCCGGCGGCGCAGGGCGAATCGCTGCTGCAGCGCTTCACCCACAACCTGACCCAACAGGCCCGCGACGGCAAACTCGACCCGGTGCTGTGCCGCGATGGCGCGATCCGCCAGATGGTCGACATCCTTGCCCGTCGCCGCAAGAACAACCCGATCGTGGTCGGTGAGGCCGGGGTCGGTAAAACCGCCATCGTCGAAGGCCTGGCCTCGCGCATCGCGGCCGGTGAAGTGCCGCAGGTGCTCAAGGGCGTCGAGCTGCTGTCGCTGGACATGGGCTTGCTGCAGGCCGGCGCCAGCGTCAAAGGTGAATTCGAGCGGCGTCTCAAAGGCGTGATCGACGAAGTCAAAGCCTCGCCGAAACCGATCATCCTGTTCATCGACGAAGCCCACACCCTGATCGGCGCGGGCGGTAATGCCGGGGGTTCCGACGCGGCTAACCTGCTGAAACCGGCGCTGGCCCGTGGCGAACTGCGCACCATCGCTGCGACCACTTGGGCCGAGTACAAGAAATATTTCGAGAAGGACCCGGCGCTGGCCCGTCGTTTCCAACCAGTGCAGTTGCACGAACCGACCGTCAGCGAAGCGGTGACCATCCTCCGTGGTCTGGCGCAGGTCTACGAGAAGAGCCACGGCATCTACCTGCGCGATGACGCGGTGGTCTCGGCGGCGGAATTGTCGGCGCGTTATCTGGCCGGTCGGCAGTTGCCGGACAAAGCGGTCGACGTCCTCGACACCGCCTGCGCTCGCGTGCGCATCAGCCTTGCCGCTGCCCCGGAAAGCCTCGAGCGCCTGCGTGGCGAACTGGCCGAAGGTGGTCGTCAGCGTCAGGCCCTGCGTCGCGATGCCGAGGCCGGTCTGCTGATCGACCACGAAGCGCTGGATGCACTGGAAGCGCGACTGGACGAAGCCGAAAACGAAAGGGTCGCGCTGGAAACGCTGTGGATTGAACAGAAACAACTGGCCGAGCGCCTGCTGGAACTGCGTCAGCAACTGGCCAAGGCCCGCGAAGCTGCCGCCGTCGAGCCGACTGTCAGCGTTGAAGAAGACGCCGAAGGCACGGTGATCGAAACCATCGCCGCCGAGGTCGAGGAAGGCCAGAGCGTTGAAGCGCTGGAAGCCGAACTGCACCAGACCCACAGCGCCCTGACCGCGGCTCAAGTCAAAGAGCGTCTGGTCAGCTTCGAAGTCTGCCCGCGTCTGGTGGCCGAAGTGATCAGTGCCTGGACCGGCGTGCCGCTCGCGCAACTGGCCCGCGAACACAACGCCAAGGTCGCCAGCTTCGCTACCGATCTGCGCACGCGCATCCGGGGTCAGGAACAAGCGGTGCACGCGCTGGATCGCTCGATGCGCGCCACTGCCGCCGGTCTGAACAAACCGGATGCGCCGGTCGGCGTGTTCCTGCTGGTCGGCCCGAGCGGCGTCGGCAAGACCGAAACCGCGCTAGCCCTGGCTGACCTGCTGTACGGCGGCGACCGTTTCATCACCACCATCAACATGTCCGAATTTCAGGAGAAGCACACCGTCTCGCGTCTGATCGGTGCGCCACCGGGCTACGTCGGTTACGGCGAGGGCGGCATGCTCACCGAAGCGGTGCGCCAGAAGCCGTACTCGGTGGTGCTGCTCGATGAAGTCGAGAAGGCCGATCCGGACGTGCTCAACCTGTTCTACCAAATCTTCGACAAAGGTGTGGCCAACGACGGCGAAGGTCGCGAGATCGACTTCCGCAACACCTTGATCCTGATGACCTCGAACCTCGGTAGCGACAAGATCAGCGACCTCTGCGAAGACGGCGCCCGCCCGACCGCCGAGCTGCTGGAAGAAACCATTCGTCCGGTGCTGAGCAAACACTTCAAACCGGCGCTGCTGGCGCGGATGAAAGTGGTGCCGTACTACCCGGTCGGCGGCCCGGTGCTGCGCGAGCTGATCGAGATCAAACTCGGTCGTCTGGGCGAGCGCCTCAATCGCCGTCAGCTGGATTTCAGCTGGTGCCAGAACCTCGTCGATCACCTGTCCGAGCGCTGCACGCAAAGCGAAAGCGGCGCGCGCCTGATCGACCACTTGCTCGATCAGCACGTGCTGCCGCTGGTGGCTGACCGCTTGCTCGATGCAATGGCCACCGGTGAAAGCCTCAAGCGTGTGCATGCCACGCTCGACGGCAACGCCAGCGTGACGTGCGAGTTCGCCTGAGGTGGGTGTGATGTTCACTCAAGTGCCGCAGCCACTGGTCTATGCCGAAGCGTTGCTGGCGCAGTTCGCCAGCCTGTCGCGCGCGGCGGACGGTGCCGCGCTGCTGAGTGACTTCGTGCGTGGCCTGGCCGAGCTGAGCGGTTGCGAACTGGCGCAGCTGTACCTGCTCGATGCCACCCACACCTGTCTGGGGATGAACGCCGAGTGCCTCGACGGCGCGCTGCAACCGCGCGCCGCCACCAGCTTGCCGGCGGACTACAACGGTGAGCAGCTGCTGCAGTTTGCCCTGTGCCAGAACCGCGTGGTCTGCCTCGACGACCTGAGCGGCAGTCTGCACGAGACCAGTTTTCTGCCGGCTGCGGCGACACCGTGGCAATCGCTGCTGTGCGTGCCGCTGGTCAATCAGCACAAAGCGGTCGAAGGCTTGTTGCTGTGCGCCAGCCGTCGCCGTGTGGACCTGCAAGGCTTTGCCGATTCGCTCGGTCAGCTCGGCTCGTTCGTGCTCGGACAATTGCACTTGCTGCAGCGTCTGCGCCAGCCGTTGGCCGAGTCGGCCACGGTGGCGCGCAGTGTGCCGAGCATCAGTGGTTATGGCTTGATCGGCAAAAGCGCTGCCATGCGCCAGACCCATTCGCTGATCAGCAAAGTCCTGCACAGCCCGTACACGGTGCTGTTGCGCGGCGAAACCGGGACCGGCAAGGAAGTCGTCGCCCGGGCGATTCACGATTGCGGCCCGCGTCGCTCTCAGGCGTTCATCGTGCAGAACTGCGCGGCCGTCCCGGAAAACCTGCTGGAAAGCGAGCTGTTCGGCTATCGCAAAGGCGCCTTCACCGGCGCTGATCGTGACCGTGCGGGGCTGTTCGATGCGGCCAACGGCGGTACGTTGTTGCTCGACGAAATCGGCGACATGCCGCTGTCGCTGCAAGCGAAGATATTGCGCGTGTTGCAGGAAGGCGAAATTCGCCCGCTGGGCTCCAACGACACGCACAAGATCGACGTGCGCATCATCGCCGCAACGCACCGCGATCTGTCGACGCTGGTCAGCGAAGGCAAATTCCGCGAGGACCTGTATTACCGCCTCGCGCAGTTCCCGATCGAGCTGCCGGCCTTGCGTCAGCGCGAAGGCGACATCCTCGAACTGGCTCAGCATTTCGCCGAGAAGACGTGCGCGTATTTGCAGCGCGACCCGGTGCGCTGGTCGAGCGCGGCGCTGGAACACCTGTCCGGCTACACCTTCCCCGGCAACGTGCGCGAACTCAAGGCACTGGTCGAACGCGCGGTGCTGCTGTGCGAGGGCGGCGAGTTGCTGGCCGAGCATTTCTCCCTGCGCATGGAGCCGATGCCCGAAGACCACAGCGGCCTGAACCTGCGCGAACGCCTGGAAAAAGTCGAACGCACGTTGTTGCTCGACTGCCTGCGCAAAAACGACGGCAACCAGACCCTCGCCGCCCGCGAACTGGGCCTGCCACGCCGCACCCTGCTGTACCGCCTCGGGCGGTTGAATATCAACCTGGGTGACTTCGATGGCTGACCTGAACCTGTCTCTTGCAGTGTGCACAACTCCTGTCTTGAACGGCTTCTCTGTGGCGAGGGGATTCATCCCCGATCGGCTGCGCAGCAGTCGTAATCGAGCAAGCGCGGCTCTCCTGCAAGAATCGGTGATCAGGTCTTGGGGCTGCTTCGCAGCCCATCGGGGACAAGTCCCCTCGCCACAGGTTGCTCACTCGCCACAGGAGGTGCGTACGCCTCGCTGGTCTGGCTCAAGGCCCCGATGCAGAGCCTTCGAGACCACTCAAAGAATTAATTTCAGCGCCGCCCGCAAGGGTCGGCGCTTTGTGCTTTGTCTACCCCTGGAGACCCTCTGATGTCTGTTCGTCACTGGCACGCTGTCCTGCTGACCCTCGTCGTTCTATGCGGCCTTGGCGGCTGCAGCGGCAATTACAAATTCAACGACAACGACTATCGCCCGTTGGGTGATCCGCAAGCGGTCAATCGCGGCAAGTGACCGCAAGGAGCATCAAACATGGAATTGGTTTTCGAAATGCTGAACACCAAGCAGTTCGTGCCCACCGAGTTGTGCCAGAAGACCTTCAAACAGGCCGGCGGCGTGATCGGGCGGGGCGAGGACTGCGACTGGATCATTCCTGACCGCAAGCGTCATCTGTCCAATCACCACGCGATTGTCAGCTACCGCGAAGGCACGTTTTTCCTCACCGACACCAGCAGCAACGGGGTTCAGGACGGCGGCAGCGGCGCTCGCCTGCACAAGGGCGAACCGGTGCGCATCGAGCACGGCAGCACCTACGTGCTCGGCGACTTCGAGATTCGTGCACGGCTGGTGCGTGACCCGGCGACCTTCGACGGTGAAGTCGGCCGTCCGCGTGCCGCCGGCAGCATCATTCCGGACGACGCCTTCCTCGACCTTGATCCGCTGAACGCGATCGAACAGCAAGAGCGCGTCTATTCGGAAATCGACGAACTGTTGGCGCCGACCGCCAAGCCCGAGGACTCCCGTCAGCGTGCCGACTATGCACGCATCGACATGGAAAGCCTGATGGTGCCCGAGCTGGTCGCCCCGGTTGAACCCGAGCCTGCTCCGGCCCCGAAAGCCGTCGAGCGTCAGAGCGAGGGTTTCTGGGAGCATTTCGGCGCGGCGCTGGGCGTGGATCTCAAAGGCCTTGATCACGACGCCCGCGAAGCTCTGGCGCTGAACGCCGCGCGGCTGCTGCGTCAGAGCATCGGCGGACTGCAGCAGAGCCTGCGCACCCGTTCGGAGCTGAAAAACGAACTGCGTCTGGCCCAGACCACCGTGCAAGGCACCAACAAGAACCCGCTGAAGTTCGCCGTCGATCCGAGCGAAGCGCTGGAGATTCTGTTGCAGCCGCACAAGCCCGGGCACCTGCCGGCCGAGCAGGCGATTTCCCGCGCGTTCCGCGATCTGCAGGCGCATCAGGTGGCCTTGCTCACCGCCAGCCGCGCCGCCGTACGCGGCACCCTCGAGCACTTCTCGCCAGAACAACTGACCCTGCGTTTCGAACGCGACAACAAGCCGTTGATCGCCACCTCCGGCGGACGCTGGAGAGCGTTCGGCCGTTACCACCAGGCCCTGCGTCAGGACGATGACTGGAGCGAGCGTCTGCTGGCCCGCGACTTCGCCCAGGCCTACGAAGAACAGATCCGCCTGATTTCTACCCTACACACCGACCACCAAGGATGATGCGCATGTCTCGCCGCTCGACCGCTTTTTTCAAGACGCTGACTGCGCTCACCGTGCTGGTGCTGCTCGCCGGTTGCTCGTCGCTGTCGCCGTACTCGAAAGTGACCAAGATCAACCTGAAGCTGACCGGCAGCGATCAGCTCAACCCGGACCTCAATGGCCGTCCTTCGCCGATCGTTGTGCGCCTGTTCGAACTCAAGCACCCGGTGACCTTCGAGAACGCTGATTTCTTCAGCCTCTACGAGCGCGCCAAGGAATCCCTCAACCCGGATCTGGTGGCCAGCGAAGAACTCGAACTGCGCCCGGGTGAAACCGTGGAAATGAAGCTCAGCGTGGAGGAGGGCAGCCGCTACGTCGGCGTTCTCGCCGCGTACCGTGATCTGCCGGAAACCAAGTGGCGCTACACCGTGCAGGTCACCCCGCTGGAATTGACCGAGGCCGATCTGACCCTCGATCAGGCCGGGATCCGCAACACCCATGAAGCGCTCGCCAAGGCGGATGACTGAAGATGAATACCCATAAAGTCATTTGGCAGGAAGGCATGCTGCTGCGGCCGCAGCACTTCCAGCACAACGATCGCTATTACGATCACCAGATGAAAACCCGCACCCAGTTGCTGGGTGGCTACACCTGGGGTTTCCTCAATCTGGAGATCGACTTGCAGTTCCTCAACATGGGCAAACTGGTGATCAGTGCCGCCTCGGGGATTCTGCCGGACGGCAGCCTGTTCGAACTCGGCGGCAACACTGAGCCGCTGGCACTGGATGTGCCGCCGAACACCGGCAACACGCCGATTTACCTGGCGCTGCCGCTGGTCACCGGTAACCACATCGAAGCGCGCCGCCCGGAGCAGTCCGACGTGCTCGCACGTTACACCGCGTACGACGCCGAAGTGGCCGACTCCAACGCCGGCGACGATTCCGCCAGCCAGGTCAGCTGTGGTCGCCCGGACTTCAAACTGTTGCTCGGCGAGCAGCAGAGCGATCAGGCCTACGTGAAGCTGAAGATCTGCGACGTGCTCGACACCACGCCCGACGGCGTGATCAGCCTCGACCCGGATTTCGTGCCGACCTACATCCAGGCTCACGCGTCCAGTTATCTGCTGTCGTGCCTCAAAGAAGTCATCAGCATGCTCAACCACCGGGGCGACACGATTGCCGAGCGGATCCGCTCCAACGGCAAGGTCGGCGGTGCGGAAGTCGGCGACTTCATGATGCTGCAATTGATCAACCGCACCGAACTGCTGCTGCGCCATTACCTCGGTCTGGAGCAGGTGCATCCGGAAGAGTTGTATCGCACGCTGCTGACCATGCTCGGCGATCTGGCGACCTTCTCCAGCGACAGCAAACGCCCGCGACTGGACAGCCGCTATTCCCACGCCGATCAGGGTGCAAGCTTCCGCAAACTGATGGAAGCGATTCGTCAGGTGCTGTCGATGGTGCTCGAACAGCACGCCATCGAACTGATCCTGCAGGCGCGTCAGTACGGGATCATCGTGTCGCCGTTGCACGACCACAAACTGCTCGGCTCGGCGTCGTTCGTGCTGGCGGCGAGTGCCAACTGCGACTCCGAAGAACTGCGCCACCGCTTGCCGGCGCACCTCAAGGTCGGCCCGGTGGAGCGCATCCGCCAACTGGTCAACCTGCACCTGCCGGGGATCAAGGTCAAACCGTTGCCGGTGGCCCCGCGGCAGATCGCGTTCCACTCGAACAAAACCTACTTCATCCTCGAACTCAGTTCCGAAGACCTGGCGCAACTCGAGCGTTCCGGCGGCTTCGCGTTCCACGTGTCCGGCGAATTCGCCGAGCTTGAACTGAAATTCTGGGCCATCAGGAACTGACCGACATGATCAAGGAAACGGATTACAACCAGGACGACAAAACCGTCCTGCTCGATCGTCAGGGCCACGGACCGGCAGCCAGTCCGCTGACCGACTTCGCCGCGCCGCCGCGCTTCGAGCAACTGGAAGAACGGATGATCTACGCCGCGCGCCTGCGCCCGGCGGAAGCGTTCAACATCAGCCTCAATTCGCTGGTGGCGGCGTCGTCCGAACTGCTCTCGGAAGTGGTGCGCCTCAAGCACAGCGAAACCCGCGAAGACCTCTACGCGCTCAACGAGCGCCTGACCGCCGGGCTCAAGCTGTTTGAAGTGCGCGCGTTGCATAACGGCGCCGAAAGCAGCCAGGTGATGGCCGCGCGTTACGTGCTCTGCACGGTGGTCGACGAAGCTGTGGTGACCACGCCGTGGGGCAACGAAAGCGAGTGGTCACAGATGAGCCTGCTCAGCAGCTTCCACAACGAGACCTTCGGTGGCGAGAAGTTCTTCCAGCTGCTCGACCGGCTGTCGAAGAACCCGGTCAAACACCTGCCGATGCTTGAGCTGATGTACCTGTGCCTGTCCCTCGGTTTCGAGGGCAAGTACCGCGTACAGGCCCGTGGCATGCTCGAACTCGAAGGCATCCGCGACGCCCTGTACCGGCAGATCCGTCAGTTGCGTGGCGACGTGCCGCGCGAGTTGTCGCCGCACTGGGAAGGCCTCAACGATCAGCGCCGCAACCTGGTGCGCATCGTGCCGGCGTGGATGGTGGTGCTGTTCACGCTGGTCTGCCTGGTGGTGATGTATTCGGGCTTCGCCTGGGTCCTGGGCGAGCAGCGCGACACCGTTCTGCAACCTTATCAGCCGCTTGATCCGGCCGCGGTGCAACCGCAGTCGCAGCCGTAAACAGGGACGTGTGATGAAAAAGTTTTTCAAGAAAGTCGGCGCCTTCCTGCGCCAGACCTGGGTCTGGACTCTGCTGCTGGTGCTGTTCGTGGCGCTGCTGGTGTGGTTCGTCGGCCCGTTGTTGGCGGTGGATGACTACAAGTTCTGGGAGAGCTCGACCTCTCGCTTGCTGACCATCGCCGTGCTGTTCCTGATCTGGGGCCTGACCATGGTCTTCGTCAGCTGGCGCGCGGGCATCCGCAAGAAAGCCATCGAAGAAACCGAAGACGGCCAGGATCGCATCCGTCGTGACGAGCTGATCGAAGAAGAACAGAAAGAGTTGAAGGCGCGCTTCAAGGACGCGCTGAAAACCCTGAAGACGTCGAGCCTGTATCGCGGCCGCAGCGAGCGCTGGCGCAACGATTTGCCGTGGTACCTGCTGATTGGTCCGCAGGCCTCCGGCAAGACCAGCCTGCTGGACTTCTCCGGGCTGGAATTCCCGATCAATAAGATCGACCGCAAGCTGACCCGCGACACCCTCGGCACCCGTCATTGCGACTGGTACTTCGCCGATCACGGTGTGCTGATCGACACCGCCGGACGTTACACCACGCAGCCGGACGCGGAAGTCGACGGCAGTGCCTGGACCACCTTGCTCGAGTTGCTGCGCAAGCGTCGTCGCGGGCGTCCGTTGAACGGTGTGCTGGTGACCATTCCGGTGGAATCCCTGATCGGTGGCAGCGAGCAGGACATCGACACCCTGGCGCGTCAGGTGCGCGGTCGTCTGCAAGACGTCTATCAGAAACTGCACGTCGATGTGCCGGTGTATCTGGTGCTGAGCAAGGCCGACAAGCTGCTCGGTTTCGACGAGTTCTTCGATCAACTGACCCGCGAAGAAAGCGATCAGGTGCTGGGCACCAGTTTCCGCAAGGATCAGGTCGGCACCGACGTCGCGGTCCTGCGCGGCGAGTTCGAAGAGCTGCTGCGGCGCCTGAACAATCAGGTGATCATGCGCATGCACTCCGAGCGCGATACCCAGCGCCGTGGCCGCATCCTCGACTTCCCGCATCAACTGGGGCAGATCGGCGAGCGCCTGTGCCTGTTCGTCGACATGGCGTTCACCGGGCAACCGTTATCAGCGCGCGTCGCTGCTGCGGGGTTTCTACCTGACCAGTGCGCCGCACCTGACCCAGGAAATGGACGCGACCACCGCCGGCATCGGCGCCAGCCTCGGCATGAGTGCCGGCGTGCTGCCGACCCTGCGCAGTGGCCGTTCGCGCTTCATCCATCATCTGTTCAGCCGGGTGATTTTCCCCGAGTCGGATCTGGCCGGTCTCGACAAGCGCGAGCGCAGCCGCATCCACTGGGGGCAGCGTGCGTTGTACGTTGGCGCACTGGCGGCACTGGCGCTGTTCGGTATGCTCTGGGCCGGTGGTTTCTCGGCCAACTATGAGCGTCTGGAAAACCTGCGCACGCTGGCGCAGAACTGGACTCAGCAGCGTTCGGCGCTGACCCCGCGTGATGATGCGATGGGCGTGCTGAAAACCCTCGACACCAGCTACGCCGCGACTCAGGTGTTCCCGAAGAAGGGCGACGTCTCGTACCACGAGCGTGGCGGTCTGTATCAGGGCGAAGACGTCAATCCGGTGGTCAAGCAAGCCTACGAGCATGAGCTCGAAGCGCAATTGCTGCCACGGGTCGCGACGATGCTCGAAGGGCAGATTCGCGCCAACATGAAGGACCGCGACAAGCTGCTCAACAGCCTGCGTGCGTACCTGATGCTGAACATGAAAGACCGTCGCGACGCGGCGTGGCTCAAGGACTGGGTCGCCACTGACTGGTCGCAGCGCTACACCGGCAACACCGCGGTGCAGAATGGTCTGAACACTCACCTTGAGCGCTTGCTGAAGCAGCCGTTCATCTACCCGCTGAACGATCAACTGGTGACTCAGGCACGTCAGGTGCTGCGCGCCGAATCGCTGGCCACCGTGGTCTACCGCATGCTCCGCGAGCAGGCGCGCAACCTGCCGGAATACCGTTTCAGCCAACACCTCGGCCCGCAGGGCTCGCTGTTCATCGGCACCGAATACGTGATCCCGGGCTTCTACACCCAGCAGGGTTATCAGCAGTACTTCTCGGTGCAGGGCTCGGCGCTGGTCACCGACATCCTGCGTGACAACTGGGTGCTGGGCGAAGGCGCGGGCATCAGCGACATGGACTTGCGTCGCCTGATGGTCGAACTGGAGCAACTGTACTTCCGCGACTACGCCAACTACTGGAGCGAAGCCGTTGGCCAGGTGGCCTTGCCGCCGATCAGCGACGCCGGTGAAGGCGCCGAGCAACTGGCGGGCCTGACGTCGGCCAACTCGCCGGTGCTCGCATTGCTCACTGAAGTGCGCGAGAACACGCGCTTCCCGGCCGCTGCCGATCCGGTGGACGAAGCCGGTGATGCCGCCGATGCACTGGCAGGGCAGAAGGGCAAACTGGGCAAGGTCGGCAAACTGGCGTCTGCCGTGGCGGACAAGGCGTCGGCGATGGCCGTGGCGAAAAGCCTGCCGGACACCGCGAAGAAGTCGCTGCAACGGCGCTTCGAGCCGCTGCACCGTTTGCTCGATGACAACAACGGCCCGGCCGCTGACCTGACCCCGGCCATCAGCGCCCTCAACGACCTGCAACTGCAACTGTCCGGTCTGGCCCGTTCCAGCACACCGGAACAAGCCGCGTTCGAAATGGCGAAAACCCGCATGAGCGGCCAGCGTGATGCGCTGACCAACCTGCGCGCGGCCTCGGGTCGTCTGCCGCGTCCACTGAGCGTGTGGTTCAACGTGCTGGCTGAAGACTCGTGGCGCCTGGTGCTCAACGATGCTTACCAATACCTGAACGGCCGTTATCAGAACGAGCTGTACAGCGTGTATGGCAAAACCATCAGCAAGCGTTATCCGTTCAGCGCCAGCAGCACCAGCGACGTGGCGATCAGCGACTTCCGCGAGTTCTTCCGCGCTCAAGGTACGGTCGACCGCTTCTTCGACAGCTACATGCGTCCGTTCGTCAGCGGCGATCCGGGCAACTACCGGATGCGCAGCGTCGACGGTCACAGCCTGCCGGTATCGAAGATGTATCTCGACCAGATGGCAGCAGCCTTGACGATTCGTCAGAGCTTCTTCTCGATCAACCCGGCCGAGCCGACCGTGCAGTTCAAACTGGAGCCGTACACCCTCGACCCGGCGGTGAGCCGTTCCGAGTTCAAGTTCGGCGACAAGACCATGGAATACCGCCACGGTCCGATCCTGCCGATGACGTTCAAGTGGCCGACCGATGCTGAAGACGGTCGCACCAGCCTGGTGATGGACAAGATGGCCGGGCGGCCGATCGGTATCGAGAAGAACTCCGGCCCATGGTCGCTGTTCCGTCTTTTCGACCTGATGCAGACCGAGTACCTGACCGGTCGCGACGTGCTGGTGCTGAAAGCCGACGTGGGTGGCCTGCGCGCCAACTACCTGCTGACCAGCCAGCGCACGCCGAACCCTTTCGACATGGGCGTGCTGCGCACCTTCCGTATGCCGGTGCAGCTCTGATGCTGGTGGCCAGTCCCTGGCGCAGCGCGGCGCGTACCGACCCGGGCAAGGTGCGGGCGCGCAACGAAGATGCCTTCCTCGACTCGCCACAGCAGGGGCCTGTGGGTGGTCGCGGACGGCATGGGCGGTCATCAGGGTGGCGACATCGCCAGCCAGTTGATCGTCGCCAGCCTGGCTGAACTGCCGCAGCACGAGGACTTCGACGAACGCCTCAAAGCCATCCGCCAGTGCCTGCACTGGCTGAACCGGCGTTTGGGGCAGGAGTTGACGGTCACCGCCGGACGCCACGACAGCATCATGGGCAGCACCGTCGTGGCGCTGCTGGTGGAAGGTAATCGCGCGGCCTGCATCTGGGCCGGCGACAGCCGTTGTTACCTGTGGCGTGGGCAGCGGCTGTATCAGCTGTCCAAAGACCATTCGCTGCAACAGCAACTGATCGACGAGCAACAGATGAGCGTCGAACAGGCCGCAGCGCACCCGGCGGCTCAGGCCTTGACCCGAGCCGTCGGTGCAGCCGAACAGCTGACCCTGGACGTCCTCGAACTCGAGGTCTATCCGGGCGATGCGTTTTTGTTGTGCAGCGATGGTTTGTATCAGGGGCTGAGCAGCGATGCCCTGGGCAACGCCCTCAGCCTCAGCGCGCCGCATGTGGCGCTGGAACGTCTGTTCGACGGCGCCCTGCGTGGCGCCGCCCGGGACAACCTGACTGCCGTGGTGATCCGCCAATGACTGAAATCGAATCTTCAGTCGATGACTTGCTGATGAGCGAAGAGCAGGCCAGCAACCTGACCTACTTCGCCTTCGCCAAGGCAAACAACGCCGAGCCGTTGCTGGCGCCGACCAAGGCCAGCATCGGTGCATTGCCGGACGTACTCGCCGGCCGCTACCACCTCGAGCGTCTGCTCGGGGCGGGCGGCATGGGTGCGGTCTATCGGGCGCGGGATCTGCTGCACGAGCAGTTCGGCGACCCCGACCCTTACATTGCGCTGAAAATCCTCAGCGAAGAATTTGCCGAATCGCCGGACGCCAGTGCCTTGCTCTACAGCGAGTTCGCCCTGACCCGGCGCCTGCGTCACGACAACGTCGTGCGCGCACACACGTTTGAAGTCGACACCGACTGCCAGCGGGCCTTCATCACCATGGAATACATGCGTGGCCTGACCCTGGACAAACTGCTCTGCGAGCGGCCCCTCGGCTTGCCGTGGAAAGAAACGCGCGACATCGCGCTGCCGCTGCTCGATACGCTGGCTTATGCCCACCGTCGCGGCGTGCTGCACGGTGACATGAAGCCGAGCAACGTCATGCTCAGCGAAGACGGCCTGCGCCTGTTCGACTTCGGTCTCGGCCAGGCAGACGAGGGCGTACTGCCCGGTCTGCCGCACCTGAGCCGCGAGCGTTTCAACGCCTGGACCCCGGGCTACGCCGCCCCCGAACTGCTTGAGGGCCAACCGTTGTCGGCCAGCGCGGACGTGTACGGCGTGGCCTGCGTGATCTATGAACTGGCAAGCGGCAAACACCCGTTCCGCCGCTTGCCCTCGACCCAGGCCCGCGACGAGCACCTGGATCGCGAGCTGCAAGCCCCGGCGAACTTACCGAAACACGGCTGGCCAGCGCTGCGAACCGCGCTGAGCTTCAATGCGGCAGAACGCACCATCACTGCCGATCAATTGCGTGACGCCTTGGGCGCCACTTCGTCCTGGCTGCAACGGTTGCGACTTCGGGCGTAACGGACGACATTCGAACAGGGAGCGCTTTATGTTCAACCCAGCTAACGAAACCCACTTCAGCCTCAAGGTCGAAGACTACGTGGGCGACCTGCAAGTGCTGTCGTTCACCGGCACCGAAGGCATCAGCCAACCGTTTCGTTTCGACCTCGAACTGGTCAGCGAAAACCCCGATCTGGACCTGGAAAAACTCCTGCACAAGCAGGCGTTTCTCGCATTCGATCCACAGGGCTCGGGCATCCACGGGCAGATCTACCGCGTGGCCCAGGGCGATGCCGGCAAGCGCCTGACCCGCTACAAGGTCTCGCTGGTGCCGCAACTGCAATACCTGCATCACCGCACCAACCAGCGCATCTACCAGCAGATGTCGGCGCCGAAAATCATCGCGCTGATCCTCGACGAACACGGGATCAAGGGCAACGCTACAGCTTCCAGCTGAGCCAGCCGTGCCCGGATCGCGACTACTGCGTGCAGTACGACGAAACCGACCTGCACTTCGTCCAGCGCCTGTGCGAAGAGGAGGGTATTCACTACCACTTCCAGCACAGCGAAAAAGCCCACCTGCTGGTGTTCGGCGACGACCAGACCGTGTTCCCCCGACCTCGGCCAGCCGACCGCCTACATACAGGGCAGTGGCATGGTCGCTGAAGAACCGGTGATCAAAGGCTTCAAACTGCGCCTGGAAACCCGCACCAGCCGCACCACGCGTCGCGACTACGACTTCGAAAAACCACGTCTGCAAATGGAAGCCGCGTACAAACCCGATGGCGAGAGCACTGAACCGGATCTCGAAGACTACGACTACCCGGGCCGCTTCATCGACCGCGCGCGCGGCAAGTTCCTCAGCCAGCGCGCCCTCGAACGCCACCGCGCCGACTACCGCCAGGCCGAAGGTCGCGGCGACCAGACCAAACTGGTCAGCGGCCACTTCATGGCCATGTCCGACCATCCGCGCAGCGAGTGGAACGATCTGTGGCTGCTCACCGAAATCTTCCACGAAGGCAAACAACCGCAAGTCCTCGAAGAAGGCGTGACCAGCGACACCACCGACAACAAGGACGACTTCCACCAGGGTTACCGGAACACCTTCCTTGCCACCCCGTGGGACGTGTTCTACCGCCCGGCCCTCGAACACCCGAAACCGCGGGTGCTCGGCAGCCAGACCGCCATGGTCACCGGCCCCAAAGGCGAAGAAATCCACTGCGACCAATACGGCCGCATCAAAGTGCAATTCCACTGGGACCGCGAAGGCCTGGCCGACGACAAAACCAGCTGCTGGCTGCGCGTCTCCAGCTCCTGGGCCGGCGACCGCTACGGCGCCATTTCCATCCCACGCATCGGCATGGAAGTCCTCGTCACCTTCCTCGAAGGCGACCCCCGACCAACCCCTCGTCACCGGCTGCCTGTACCACAAGGAAAACCCGGTGCCGTACGCCCTGCCGGCGAACAAAACCCGCAGCGTGTTCAAAACCCTCAGCTCCCCGGGGGGCGGCGGCTACAACGAACTGCGCATTGAAGACAAAAAAAGGCGCCGAACAAATCTTCATCCACGCGCAGCGGGATTGGGACGAAAACATCGAGCACGACCAGAAAATCCGCGTCGGCAATGAACGCCACGACACTGTGGTGAAGAACACCTACACCGAGCTCAAGGCCGAAGAACACCGCACCACCATCAGCGATCGCAAGATTGAAGCGAAGCTGGATGATCACCTGACGGTTGGGCAGAACCAGCATGTGAAGCTGGGTACGGCGCAGCTGACCAGCGTGGGCAAAGAGATTCATCTCAAGGCTGGGGACAAGATTGTTATCGAGGCGGGGACAGAGCTGACCATCCTGGGGGGTGGGAGCTTTATCAAGCTGGATGGCGGTGGGGTTACGGTGGTTGGGCCGGTGGTGAAGATTAATGCGGGTGCTCGCCGGGGAGTGGGACTGGGATCGGGATTAAACCGCCGGTACTGCCGGGGGCGGCGGATAAGGATAAGGCGGGGAGTTTGATGGATCAGGCGTTGGGGAATGCGGTGCCTGAGAAGGTTAAGCCGAAGGCTTTTTTTGTGTTTTCTGAGTGATGAGTTCGTGATGACAAAGAACAATCGAGTGCGTCAATTCAAGCTGCAATGTCTGGTGCTTTTGGCGTTTGGGTTTTGTTCAGACGCCTTTGCGTCACAATCGAGCACCGTGCAATGCCCGAGCGACAACTTCGCAGATTTCGTAAAAGAGTTCTCGTCCAAGCCTGAGGTGCAGCAAGCGTTTATCGCCTCGCCCGTGATCGAGCAAAAGGTAGTCTCCACCGAGTCAAAGCCGCGAGTGGTGGAGCGAAAGTCGAGGGTGTTGGACCCTCAATTGCTGGTGATGCTTGCTCCTGCCAACATCGCGAAGTCTGGGCTGAGCATGCAAGTCCAGCTGCCGAACAATGTGATTGTTCGCGATTCAAACGGTGAAGTGCTTAAGATCTTCACTTTCAAACATAACGACTGTTGGATATTGAGCCGTGCTGAAGACTGGTCGCTTGAGTCTGCACTTGATGCTCAATACCCGAAGTTAAAGGCTTCACCGGCTGAGCGCGCACTAAAAAGAGGGGCGATGTATAACCAACTGGCTATCGATATCGAGTCCTCCTCTTCCAGCCAGCTGTACATTTCTGCTCTGAATAGTTATTTGCATGGGGCAGACCAAGGCTCCGCGGAGGCGGCTTTCGCAGCAGCGGGTATCAGCCTTTCAGGTCAAGCGCCGCGGTTGGAAAATGCCAAGATTCTTCAGCTTCTGGAGTCAGCCGCTAAGAGCGTACCTGAGGCAGGGATTGCCCTTGCCGAATTCTATTGCGACGAAGGCAATTACGAAGAAAAGCGAGCCTGTGTCAGTCCAGAAAAAA
>NZ_JABULD010000579.1:0-8920 GCF_014060985.1 Pseudomonas sp. MD195_PC81_125 | reverse complement strand
AAAAGATCGCAGCCTGCGGCAGCTCCTACAGGGGAGATGTGTCGATAGCCGAGTCCGTTCAACAGGGGCGATCAATATGACCAGCATGGCCGAAGGCGGACACACCGGGATCGATCCGCGGCTGAGCTTCGATGACCCGTTACTCGACGGTCTGTTGATCCTCTGCAAGCTCCACGGCGCGACGGTCAGTCGCGCCAGCCTGAGTGCCGGGCTGCCCCTGAACAAGCAACGCCTGAGCCTGGACCTGCTGCCCCGTGCAGCCGCCCGGGCCGGTTTGCAGGCGCGCCTGTTGCGGCGTGAACTGAAGGATATTTCTGCACTGAATCTGCCGATCCTGTTGCTGCTCAAGGATGGGCGCACCGCCGTCCTGCGGCGTTTTGGCGATGACGGCAAGGCGCTGATCCTGCCCAGCGAAGCCGATGGCGGCGAACAATGGGTCGAGCGCGAAGAACTCGCCGAACACTACAGCGGCCAGGCCTTGTTCGCCCGTCCGCGCCACGAACTCGAAGACTTGCGTTCACCGCTGGTGCCACGGGTGCATGCTTGGTTTCGCGACACGCTGAAGCTGTCGAAATGGCTGTACAGCGATGCAATTCTCGCCAGTTTCCTGATCAATTTGCTGGGCCTGATGGTGCCGCTGTTCGTCATGCAGACCTACGACCGCGTGGTGCCGAATCAGGCCACCTCGACCTTGTGGGTGTTGGCGATCGGCCTGCTGATCGGCACCGGTTTCGAACTGGTGCTGCGGGTGGTGCGCGCGCATCTGCTCGATACCGCCGGCAAGAAAACCGATGTGATCCTTTCCGCGACGTTATTCGAGCGCATCACCGGCATGTCGATGAAAGCGCGGCCGGCGACCATCGGCGGTTTCGCCCAGAGCATTCATGACTTTCAGGGCCTGCGCGAATTCCTCACCGCCGTGACCCTGACCAGCCTGATTGATCTGCCCTTTGTGGTGTTGATGCTGGTGGTGATCGGCCTGCTCGGCGGCTGGCTGGTGGTGATTCCGCTGCTGGCGTTTCCGATCACGATCATTTTTGCCCTGGCAATTCAGGTGCGTCTGCGCGACACCGTGCAAAAAGAGCCTGAGCCTGGGTGCCGAGCGGCAGGCGCTGCTGATCGAAACCCTCGGCGGCCTGGAAACCCTCAAGGCCTGCAGCGCCGAAAGCGAGCGCCAGCACAAATGGGAAAGCACCCACGGCGCCCTCACCCGCCTCGACAGCCATGCGCGCAACCTCTCGGCGCTGGCGACCAACGGCACACTGTTCATCCAACAGTTCTCGGGGATGGCGACGATTGTTGCCGGGGTCTACAGCATCATCGCCGGCAACCTCAGCGTCGGTGCGCTGGTGGCCAGCTACATGCTCGGCAGCCGTGTGCTCGCGCCACTGGGACAGATCGCCGGGCTGATCACCCGCTATCAGCAAGCGCAACTGACCATGAAAAGCACCGACGCGCTGATGGGCCTGCCGCAGGAGCGTGACGGCAAGCAGCGGCCACTGGAACGCACACAGCTACAAGGTGCGCTGGACGTCAGTGGCGTGACCTTTCATTACAACAGTCAGAATGCACCGGCGCTGGGCAACGTCAGCTTCAGCATGAAACCCGGCGAGCGGATCGGCATCATCGGTCGCAGCGGCTCGGGCAAAAGCACATTGGCGCGGCTGTTGATGGGCTTCTATGAACCCGAGGAAGGCCAGTTGCTGCTCGACGGCCTCGACCTGCGGCAACTGGATGTCGCCGACCTGCGCCAGCAGATCGGTTACGTCGCCCATGACCTGCCGCTGCTGGCCGGCAGCCTGCGCGACAACCTGACCCTCGGCGCCCGCTACATCAGCGACTCGCGCATGCTCGAAGTCGCTGAACTGACCGGCGTTACCGAACTGGCGCGGCAGCATCCGCAAGGTTTCGACCGGCCGGTGGGCGAGCGCGGACAACTGCTCTCCGGTGGCCAGCGCCAGTCAGTGTTGCTGGCCCGGGCGCTGCTGCTCGACCCGCCGATCATGCTGCTCGACGAACCCACCAGCGCCATGGACAACAGCAGCGAAGACCTGCTGCGCCAGAAGCTGCACGGCTGGGTGCAAGGCAAGACCCTGCTGCTGGTCACCCACCGCACCTCGATGCTGAGCCTGGTGGACCGGCTGCTGGTCCTGGACAACGGCCGGGTCGTCGCCGACGGCCCGAAAGAAGCGGTCATCGATGCACTGCGCAAGGGCCGCGTCGGCTCGGCGGCGGTCTAGATGCGCGCACATAATTTTATGGCTCTCACAAAACCTGTGGCGAGGGGATTTATCCCCGATGGGCTGCGCAGCGGCCCCAAAGGCTCTGAGGGCGCTTCGCACCCTATCGGGGATGAATCCCCTCACCACAAGTAAGTGTTACGGGCGACGCATGGGTAGTGCGGTTTGATGTTTTATTAACTGAGGGGTATCGCCCCATGTCTGCATCTTCAGGTAGCAAATCACGCGGCTACTTCGACAGTTTCGGCAAAAGCGCCGAAGCCGAGTACATGCCGGAAACCGCTGGTGCTTCATTACAGGATTCGCCGCGCTGGTCGCGGATCACCGTATGGCTGGCGGCAGCGCTGTTGATCAGCGCGCTGGTCTGGGCCAAGTTCGCGGTGCTTGAAGAAGTGACCATGGGCGAAGGCAAGGCGATTCCGTCGAGCAAGGTCCAGGTGATCCAGAACCTTGAGGGCGGGATCGTCACCGAGATTTTCGTACGTGAAGGGCAAATGGTGAACAAGGGCGACAAGTTGCTGCGCCTGGATGACACGCGGTTTCTGTCGAACAAGGGCGAGAGCGAGGCCGACCGTTATGCGTTGATGGCGCAGGTCGAACGTTTGTCGGCTGAAGCCGAAGGGCGGCCGATGAAACTCTCGGACGAAGTCGTCAGCAAGGCGCCACAAGTGGCAGAAGACGAACGCGCGTTGTACGACCAGCGCCAGCGTCGACTGGCCAGCGAACAACGCACCCTCACTGAACAGCTGCGGCAGAAAACTCAGGAACTGGCGGAGTTTCGTTCCAAGCAAGGTCAGTACAGCTCCAGCCTTGCGCTGTTGCAACAAGAGATGAACATGTCGTCGCCCCTGGTTGGCACCGGCGCCGTATCGCCAGTGGAAATCCTGCGACTCAAACGCAGCGCGGTGGAGATTCGCGGCTCGTTGAACGCGACAACGTTGGCGATCCCACGGGCGGAATCGGCAATCAACGAGATCAAGAGCAAGATCGACGAATCGGAACAGACCTTCCGCTCCGACGCGGCCAAAGACCTCAATCAGAAACGCACCGACCTGTCGAAAATCACCGCCTCGAGCATCGCCATCGACGACCGCGTCAGCCGCACCACCGTGACCTCGCCGGTGCACGGGGTCATCAAGCAGCTCAAGGTCAACACCATCGGTGGCGTGGTGCAGCCAGGCAGCGACATGGTCGAAATCGTGCCGCTGGAGGACAACCTGCTGATTGAAGCCAAGGTGCGTCCGCAAGACGTCGCGTTCCTCCATCCGGGCCAGAAAGCCATGGTCAAGTTCAGTGCCTATGACTACACGATCTACGGCGGGCTGAGCGCAAAACTGGAGCTGATCGGCGCCGACACGATTACCGATGACAAGGGCAACAGCTTCTACCTGATTCAGGTGCGCACCGATAAAAACCATTTGGGCGGCGATGTGAAACCGCTGCTGATCATCCCGGGGATGGTGGCGACGGTGGACATTATTACCGGGGAGAAAAGTGTGCTGGATTACCTGCTCAAACCGGTGCTGAAAGCGCGGACAGAGGCGATGCGCGAGCGGTAGAAGTTTCTGGATCTGGTGGTGAATTGACTGGCCTCATCGCTGGCAAGCCAGCTCCCACAGGTTCTGAGATGCTCACAGACTTTGTGTTCGACACGGACACTGTGGGAGCTGGCTTGCCAGCGATGGGGCCAGCCCAGACATCAACTATCTGTCGCCATGATTGCGCTGAAAAACCTCCTCCCCCATCGCCGCAATCTGCCCCTCGATCAATGCCTCGAACGGCTTGAGCAACGGCGCAAACGTCGTCGGCGCTTCGAGGGTTTCCAGCGCCTGCACGATCGCCTCAATCGTCGACAACGCCCCCGGCCCCGGCGCTTTGCGCAACCGGTAGCGCGATACCCCGCCCGCCGCCAGCGTCACCCGCGGCAACGCCGCCAGCAACGGATTGAGATGAAGCATCTTGCGCGCCTTGCGCCAGGTGCCGTCCGGCACCACCAGCAACAACGGTTCTTCGGACTCACGGTAAGCCTGCAGCGGCTGTGCATCATCGGCGGGAAACAGCAACCGGGCCTGATACCCCGGCCGATTGAGCAGCGCCGGCAGATCCTCGAAGACCTCGCCGACAATCAGCTCGGCGTTGGACAAACCCAGCGCCGCCAACCGCGCAGTATTCAACGCATGGTTAACCTCGCTCGGATGCTGCAACAGCAGAACGCGGGTGCGGCTGTCGAGGCGCGGGATCAGCGAGCACAGGCAGTGGCTTTGTGGACGCAGGCAGCGCGGACATTGGGGTCTGGACATGGTTCTTATGCCTGATTGAGCTGAGCTTTAAGCAAATCACGGAAGGTCTGGATCAGCGGTTCGCGGCTGCGGCCCCGGCGCATGATCATCGAAAACGGCGCCTGATAACCGAAGGTCGCCGGCAGCAACACGCGCAAGTCTCCTTTGTCGGCCCAGGCCTGAGCGTAGTGCTCCGGCAGGTAGCCGATGTAGGCGCCGGACAGCACCAGAATCAGCTGTGCCTCCATACTTTCCACGGTCGCCGCGCTGTGTTTGAAACCGTGGCGCGCCAGTTCCGCCTGACTCCAATAACCACGGCCGACCATGCGTTGCTGGGTGATGACCTGCTCGGGAATACGCCGCTCGTGGAACAACGGATGGCGGCTGCTGCAATACAGCCAGTGCTGCTCGCGGTACAGCGGCATGTACACCAGGCCGCTCATGCGCGTGGAGAACGCGCCGATGGCCAGATCGAGGCGGTTGTCCTGCACACCGAGTTGCAGTTCGTAGGGGCTCATCACCGACAAGTGCAAATGCACCGCCGGGTGCTCCTGGCTATAAGCGCCGATGGCTTCGGCGAACGGCAAGGCCTTGTCGCTGACGGTGGAGTCGATCACCCCGAGATTGAGCGTACCGCGCAGTTCGCCCTTGAGTGCAGCAGCGTATTGCTCGAAACCTTCAAGTTCGGCCAGCAGGCGCAGGGTTTCCTGATGGAACAGCTCGCCCTTGCTGGTCAGGCTGAACCCGCCCCGCCCGCGATGACACAACACCAGACCAAGCGCGGCTTCGAGCTGGCTCATGTAGGTGCTGATCGCCGAGGTCGACAGGTTGAGTTCCTGCTGCGCGTTGGCAAAACCTTGATGCCGGACCACGCTGACGAAGATGCGCAATAGTTTCAGGTCGGGTAAAGCGTTGGCCATGCGGCTCTCCAAACATCTGTCGAACGCTGATGACTTTGTGGTGAGGGGATTTATCCCCGATGGGTGGCGAAGCCGCCCCAAGCCTGCAAACCGATCTATCCGGGAAGTCGCGCGCAACGAATTTACGACTGCTGCGCAGCCGATCGGGGATAAATCCCCTCGCCACAGGGAAATCGGTACGGGTTCGGGAAGTCTATCCCGAGCCTGACCATTAGTTTAGAAAAATCTGAACTAAGTTTTTGCCCGTAGCGATTCTTCCGCCGCACTACATTTCGCAGAATCGGCCCCACAGCGGCGCCCGAACCTGTGCTCGACGGTGCGCCGACATAAATAAAACAAAGACGATGAGGCCCTACCCGTGGACAAGATTCTTCACCAACCACTGGGCGGCAACGAAATGCCGCGCTTCGGCGGCATCGCCACCATGCTCCGACTCCCCCATGTACCGACCGCTGCCGGCCTGGACGCTGCCTTCGTTGGCGTGCCACTGGACATCGGTACTTCGCTGCGCCCCGGCACCCGCTTCGGGCCGCGCGACATCCGCACCGAATCGGTGATGATCCGCCCGTACAACATGGCCACCGGCGCCGCGCCGTTCGACTCGCTGTCGGTCGCCGACATCGGTGACGTGGCGATCAACACCTTCAACCTGCTCGACGCCGTGCGCATCATCGAAGAAGCCTACGACAACATCCTCGAGCACAACGTGATCCCGATGACCCTGGGTGGCGATCACACCATCACCCTGCCGATCCTGCGTGCGATCCATAAAAAGCACGGCAAGGTCGGTCTGGTGCACATCGATGCCCACGCTGACGTCAACGATCACATGTTCGGCGAGAAGATCGCCCACGGCACGACCTTCCGTCGCGCCGTCGAAGAAGGTCTGCTGGACTGCGACCGCGTGGTGCAGATTGGTTTGCGCGCACAGGGTTACACCGCTGACGACTTCAACTGGAGCCGCGATCAGGGTTTCCGCGTGGTGCAGGCCGAAGAGTGCTGGCACAAGTCGCTGGCGCCGCTGATGGCCGAAGTGCGCGAGAAAGTCGGTGGCGGTCCGGTTTACCTGAGCTTCGACATCGACGGTATCGACCCGGCCTGGGCGCCCGGCACCGGCACCCCGGAAATCGGTGGTCTGACGACCATTCAGGCGATTGAAATCGTGCGCGGCTGTCAGGGCCTCGACCTGATCGGCTGCGATCTGGTAGAAGTCTCGCCGGCTTACGACACCACCGGCAACACCTCGCTGCTGGCCGCCAACCTGCTGTACGAAATGCTCTGCGTACTGCCGGGCGTGGTCCACCGCTGAGGGTTCGGCCATGCACGAACGTGATCAGGTTCTGAGAGCGGCTGCCGATCTGGTGTCCGCCTTCGCTCGCAACGATCGCGAAGCTTATTTCGGCGCGTTCAGCGCCGATGCGAGTTTCGTGTTTTACACCCTCGAACAGCCGCTGCTGTCGCGCGATGCCTATCAGGCCTTGTGGGACAGCTGGCGCGCCGAGGATGGCTTTGAAGTGCTGTCGTGCACTTCAAGCAACGCTTTCGTCAGCCTGCAAGGTGACGTGGCGGTGTTTATCCATGACGTGGCCACCGAGCTGCGCATGCAAGGGGAGCAACATTTCAGCCAGGAGCGCGAGACGATTGTTTTCAGGAAACAAGCGTCGAGCCTAGAACAACAAGGCCATTGGCTGGCCTGCCACGAACATTTGTCCGCAATGCCGGAAGGGCTGCCATCCCCTTAGCCAAGACAGGTGACGCTCACGCACGATGAGCGCGCCTTTATGATCGGAGCAGATCATGAATAACAACAACAACGACCAAAGCCTTACGCAAATTGAAACCCATGGGGTCGAACAGATCCCGGACCACGAACGCACCGCAGGCCCGACGGACTTGTTCCGGATGATCTTCGGTGGTTCCAATACCTTTGCCACCGCCGTGCTCGGCAGTTTCCCGGTGCTGTTCGGCCTGTCGTTTCAGGCCGGTGTCTGGGCGATTGTGTCGGGCGTGCTGCTCGGCTCGCTGATCCTCGCCCCGATGGGCCTGTTCGGCCCGATCAACGGCACCAACAATGCCGTTTCCTCCGGCGCGCACTTCGGCGTGCACGGGCGGATCGTCGGCTCGTTCCTGTCGCTGTTGACCGCCATCGCGTTTTTCTCGCTCTCGGTGTGGAGTTCGGGCGATGCATTGATTGGTGGGGCGAAACGCCTGATCGGTCTGCCGGAAACCGACCTGACCCTGGGCCTGGCCTACGGTCTGTTCGCGATTCTGGTGCTGACCGTGTGCATCTACGGCTTCCGCTTTCTGCTGTGGGTGAACAAGATCGCGGTGTGGAGCGCCAGCCTGTTGTTCCTGCTGGGCATCTTCGCCTTCGCCGGTCCTTTCGACGTCAACTACGCAGGCACCGTGAACCTCGGTCAACCGGGCTTCTGGGCGGCGTTCATCGGCGCGGCGCTGGTGGCGATGAGCAACCCGATCTCGTTCGGTGCGTTCCTCGGCGACTGGTCGCGCTACATCCCGCGTGACACCTCCAAGCAGCGAATCATGGCCGCCGTGGTGCTGTCGCAGATCGCCACGTTCATTCCGTTCCTGTTCGGCCTGAGCACCGCGACCATCGTCGCGATCAAGGCGCCGGACTACATCGCGGCGAACAATTATGTGGGTGGTCTGCTGGCGGTATCGCCGAGCTGGTTCTTCCTGCCGGTGTGCCTGATTGCGGTGATCGGCGGTATGTCCACCGGCACCACCTCGCTGTATGGCACCGGGCTGGACATGTCCAGCGTGTTCCCGCGGGTGCTGTCGCGGGTCAAGGCGACGCTGCTGATCGGCGTGCTGTCGATTGCCTTCATCTTCATCGGGCGCTTTGCGGCGAACCTGGTGCAGAGCGTGTCGACCTTCGCCGTGCTGATCATCACCTGCACCACCCCGTGGATGGTGATCATGATTATCGGCCTGCTGGTGCGTCGCGGCTTCTACTGCCCGGATGACCTGCAAGTGTTCACTCGCGGCGAACAAGGCGGACGCTACTGGTTCAACCACGGCTGGAACTGGCGTGGTCTGGGTGCATGGATCCCGAGCGCGGCGGTCGGCCTGTGCTTCGTCAACCTGCCGGGGCAGTTCGTCGGCCCGCTGGGTGAAATGGCCGGTGGTATCGACATCAGCCTGCCGGTGACCCTGGGCCTGGCGTCGGTGGTGTACCTGACACTGCTGAGTCTGTTCCCGGAACCGCGCGAGGTGTTTGGACCGCAGGATGTGCGCAGCCAAGGCGCGGCGGCGCAAGCAAAATCGGCACTGCGCCAAGCGGCCTGATTCACACAGAAAATTTGAAGGATTGGAGTTCTTGTGGCGAGGGAGCTTGCTCCCGCTCGACTGCGCAGCAGTCGCAATGAAGCTGTTGGGGCCGCTTCGCAGCCCAGCGGGAGCAAGCTCCCTCGCCACAGAGAGGCATTCGATTCAGCGTTCCACATAAAAAAGACAATCG
>NZ_JABULD010000460.1:0-19397 GCF_014060985.1 Pseudomonas sp. MD195_PC81_125 | reverse complement strand
AGGAGCTGCCGCAGGCTGCGATCTTTTTGATTTTAAGCCCTGAACTGTCCGAGGCTGGCCTTCAACTGCGCCGCCAACCCATCCAGCACCTTGCCACTGGCCGTGGTTTCCACCACCGCTTGCGCCGCTTTCTCGGCCTGTGCATGAATCGTCTCGACCCGCCCGCGCACTGCCTGCGCGCCCTGCGCCTGATGCGCCGCCGCCTGCGTCGCCAGACCAATCGCCGCGTGCACCTGCTCGACCGATGCCTGCACTGACTGCTGCAACCGTGCGCTGTCGCGTAACACCAGCAACCCTTCGCTGGCCTGCCGCCCGGCCTGACCAATCGCCTCGACCGCCTCACGCGCGCCTTGCTGCAACGCGACGATGTGCGCCTGGATATCGCCCGTCGAGCTTTGCGTCTTGCTCGCCAAGGCGCGCACTTCATCCGCAACCACCGCAAAACCGCGCCCGGTCTCACCGGCCCGCGCCGCTTCGATCGCCGCGTTCAAGGCCAACAGGTTGGTCTGCTCGGCGATGCCGTGAATCACCGTCAACACCACTTCAATCTGTTCGCTCTGCTGCGCCAGTCGCTCGATGACTTTCGCCCCGGTGTCGACCTGCCCGGCCAGCGCCTCGATCAAACTGCCGACCTTCGCCGAGGTGCGAGTGTTTTCATCGGTGGCCTGGCGAATATCCACCACCTGCTTCAACGCCGCCTGCATGGCGTGGCTTTCCGATTGTGCTTCGTCGGCCATCTGCGACAGCGCGCGCAGGCTCTCCGCCACTTCATCACGCTGCATCCCGGCCGCGGCATCGGCACCGGCGTTGCGCAGGGTCATCGCACCGATCTCCACGCCGGTACGCTGGGCCACATCGCCCGCCTCGCGCACGATCGGCTGCAACTTATCCACAAAGCGATTGACTGCCGAGGCCATGTCGCCGATCTCGTCCTTGCTGTTGATCTGCACGCGCTTGGTCAGGTCGCCCTCGCCCGCCGCAAGATCGTCCATCGCTGCGTTGAGCATTTTCAGGCGATTGACCACTCGATGCCCGAGCACCACCGCCAGCAACAGCAACACGCCGCAACCGACCAGCGCCAGGCCCATGCCGATCCGCCAGCGCAAGGTCGCGGCGGCATCCTGCACAGTGCTGCTGGTATTGGCTTTCATTTCGGCAGCGGTGGATTGCGCGGACTGCAGGCGTGCCTGCATGGCTGTCGCGCTGTCCGCTGCTGCGCCTTTGAGGCTGTCGCCCACCAGTTGATCACTGCTGGCGATCAGCGCCGAGAAGCGCTGATCGAGCGCCGCCAGATCGGTTTCCACCGACGCGGTCGAGACGCCCATCAGCACTTTGCCGATTTCTACGCCGTTAGGGTTGATCGACGCTTCGAGGTAGTAGACCGACGGATCGTTCTTCGCCGCGTCCAGCACCTTGTCCAGCGCACGCTCGCCCTGGCCTTTTTCCAGCAGGGCTTTGTTGATCGGGTTTTCGCGATTGAGATAACGCGTCAGGTGTTGTCCGGTGGCGTCGTCGTAAACCACGAACAGCACGTTGGGATTGCGCTGGGCGCGGCGGGCGAATTCCGACAGGGTCGGCACGTCGCTGTCCCACATGGCGCGTGGCGCCACTGAGGCGAGCAGCTGGGCCATGTCATTGGCCGAATCCTTCAGGTCTTTTTCCAGCGTCGCACGCAGTTGTGCCTGCTCATCCTTCAGACGCGCGGACAGACCAGCGGTCAGACGCTGCCGGGTACTTGAGGAAAGGTTGTCGAGGCTGGAGGTGACTTCACGCCCGGCCTGCTCCAGCTCGCTTGAAAGCTTCTGGCTATCAGCACCCAGACGAGTGCCGAGGTCGGCTTCCAGCGCCGTGACCGTGCTTCGTGTCAGGGCGACTGCCACCAGCACTTGCACCAAAAGGGCGATACCAAGGGTAACGAACACGGGCCGCAACAAACGGCTTTGTAACAGTGAGAGAACGGCCGACACTGTGAATCCCTCTACGTCTGACGCCATTAATTTGATGGCACTCTTGTAGGAAGATTTACAGCAAAGGTCATGCCGTCCAACAGGCATAAACGACAAAGGCCCCGATGAAGGGGCCTTTGTTTTTTACATCAACGACTTATCAAGCGAACGGATGACGCAGAACGATGGTTTCGTTGCGATCCGGCCCCGTCGAAATAATGTCGATCGGCGCGCCGATCAACTCTTCAACGCGTTTGATGTAGGCACGAGCGTTAGCTGGCAGCTCTTCCAGGGTTTTGGCACCCACGGTCGATTCGATCCAGCCCGGCACTTCTTCGTACACAGGCTGCAGGCCCACGTAGCTGTCAGCGTCGGTCGGCGCTACGGCATTGCCTTGCGCGTCCTTGTAGCCGGTGCAGATGTTGATGGTTTCCAGACCATCGAGGACGTCCAGCTTGGTCAGGCAGATGCCCGAGATGCTGTTCACATCGATAGCGCGACGCAGGATAACGGCGTCGAACCAGCCGCAACGACGAGCACGGCCGGTGGTCGCGCCGAACTCGTGACCTTGCTTGGCCAGGTGCGCGCCCACTTCGTCGAACAGCTCAGTCGGGAATGGACCCGAACCGACGCGAGTGGTGTAAGCCTTGGTGATGCCCAGGATGTAGTCGAGGAACATCGGACCAACGCCCGAGCCGGTCGCCACGCCACCGGCGGTGGTGTTGGAGCTGGTCACGTACGGGTAGGTACCGTGGTCGATGTCGAGCAGCGAACCCTGAGCGCCTTCGAACATGATGTCTTTGCCGGCGCGACGCAGGTCGTGCAGCTCGGCAGTCACGTCGAGCATCAGCGGCTTGAGCAGCTCGGCGTATTCCTTGCACTCGGCCAGGGTCTTTTCGAACTCGATGGCCGGCTCTTTGTAGTAACCGACCAGCATGAAGTTGTGGTAATCCACCAGTTCACGCAGCTTGTCTTCGAAACGCGGCATGTTCAGCAGGTCGCCGACGCGCAGGCCACGGCGGGCAACCTTGTCTTCGTAAGCCGGGCCGATGCCGCGACCGGTGGTACCGATCTTCAGCTCGCCACGGGCTTTTTCACGGGCCTGGTCCAGCGCCACGTGGAAGGACAGGATCAGCGGGCAGGACGGGCTGATACGCAGGCGCTCGCGCACCGGTACGCCTTTCTCTTCCAGCTTGGTGATCTCACGCAGCAGGGCGTCAGGTGCAACCACCACGCCGTTGCCGATCAGGCACTGCACGCCTTCGCGCAGCACACCCGACGGGATCAGGTGCAAGACGGTTTTCTCGCCGTCGATCACCAGGGTGTGGCCAGCGTTGTGGCCACCTTGGTAGCGCACTACGGCGGCAGCATGTTCGGTCAGCAGATCAACGATCTTGCCTTTGCCCTCATCACCCCATTGGGTGCCCAGGACTACGACATTCTTACCCATAACACTTGTCCTCATTCGCGCAAACTTGGTGCCGGCGATGGCCGGCAGGAAAACTCAAGAAGCCAGTGGCGATACTTGCCAAAGCCCGTTCTGCTGAATCAATTGCCGGTCGCAGTCCGCATCACGGGCGGCGGCCAAAGGTTGTCCAGGCAATGCCTGAACGACACGCTGACCCTCACTGCGCAACTGGCAAACCTGCTGCCAGAGTGCCGCATCCGTACTGTCAGGCATCCAGATACCGCCAGACGGTAGCTCGATCTCAGCACGCCCCCAGGGTCACCAGGGTTTTCAAATCGGTAGAGAAGCCGGTCGCCGGACGGGCGCGACCGAAGTCGGCGCCGATGTCGTCGTAACGACCGCCCTGAGCGATGGACTGCCCCACGCCCGGGACAAACACCGCGAACACCACACCGGTGTGGTAGTGGTAGCCGCGCAGCTCGCCCAGATCGAAGTACAGCGGCAGATCCGGGAAGCGCGTCGCCAGACGCTCGGCGATTGCCAGCAAATCTTCCAGCGCATCCAGAACCGGCGCCGGGGCATTGGCCAGACGCTCACGGGCAGCGCTCAGTACTTCCCGGCCACCACACAGGTCGACCAGCGCCCGCAGCATGCCGGACAGATCGGCCGGCAGGCCTTCGGTCAAGGTAATGACCTCGTCGATGGCCTTGCGTTGCAACGCATCGAACAACTGCTGCTCAACCTCACCCGACAGACCGGCGGCACGCGCCAGACCACGGTAGATGCCGACATGGCCAAGGTCCATGTGCACATCCGGCACATCGGCCAGTTGCAGCATGGCCAGCATCAGGCTGATGACTTCAACGTCACTGCTCGGGCTGGCGTCGCCGTACAACTCGGCACCCAGTTGAATCGGGCTGCGCGAGGACGACAGCGCACGCGGCTGGGCATGCAACACGCTGCCGGCGTAGCACAAGCGGCTAGGGCCTTCGCGACGCAGGGTATGCGCATCGATGCGCGCCACTTGCGGCGTGATGTCGGCGCGGAAACCCATCTGCCGACCCGACTGTGGGTCGATGACCTTGAAGGTACGCAGATCCAGGTCCTGGCCCGCACCGGTCAGCAGGGATTCCAGGTACTCGATATGGGGAGTCACGACAAACTCGTAACCCCAGCTCTGGAACAGATCCAACACCTGACGACGCGCGACTTCAATGCGCGCCGCTTCCGGTGGCAGTACTTCTTCGATGCCATCTGGCAGCAGCCAGCGGTCTACCGTTGCCATTACGCCATTCCCCTTTGATCCGGGCGGCCAGCCTGCGGGCGAGCCTTGAGTGAAGCAGAAAATGACCAAACCGTTCAAAACGCACGCGCATGAACGACGCGGCGAAAGGCCTGTTACCGGCTTCGCCCATCACTTTCCTCGAAAAACGCTCGGGCCATTCAACCCGATGCCTGCAACAAAAAACAGCAATCAAACGTGCAGACGCAAAAAAGCCGGGAATTTCCCGGCTGCCGCATCATACACACGTTTTCCCAAAGGATCACCCCGCCCGAGGTTTTAGCCGCCGGGCGGAATGATTCAGGTCAACGTCGTATCAAGGCTTGGACTTTTCCAGGTAACGGAAGAAGTCGCTGCTTGGGTCGAGAACCATGACGTCGGATTTGTTCGCGAAGCTGTCACGGTAGGCACGCAGGCTACGGTAGAAACCGTAGAACTCCTGATCCTGACCGTAGGCCTTGGAGTAGATCGCAGCGGCCTGGGCATCGCCGTCACCGCGAATCTCTTCGGATTCACGATAGGCTTCAGCCAGCAGCACGCGGCGTTGACGATCGGCGTCGGCACGGATGCCCTCGGCCAGCTCGTTACCCTTGGCGCGGTGCTCGCGAGCTTCACGCTCACGCTCGGTGCTCATACGCTCGAACACGCTGCGGTTCACTTCTTTCGGCAGATCGATGGCCTTGACCCGGACATCGACGACTTCGATACCCAGCTCTTTTTCCGCCATCTTGTTCAGCGACGCGGTGATGTCAGCCATCAGCGCATCACGCTCACCCGACACCACTTCGTGCAGGGTGCGTTTGCCGAACTGGTCACGCAGACCGGATTCCAGACGACGGGACAGACGCTCGTCAGCGATTTGCTTGAGGCCGGAAGTCGCGGTGTAGAAGCGCTCGGCATCTTTCACGCGCCACTTGGCGTAGGCATCGACCATCACGGCTTTCTTTTCCAGGGTCAGGAAGCGCTGTGTCGGTGCATCCAGCGTCATCAGACGTGCGTCGAATTTACGCACCTGGTTAACGTAAGGCACTTTCACGTGCAGGCCGGGCTGAACATCAGCCTGAACCACACGACCGAATTGCAGCAGCACCGCACGCTCGGTCTGAGCGACGATGTAGAAGCAGTTCCAGCCCACCAACACCACGACAACGCCAACGATCAGGGCGATCAGCGATTTATTGCTCATCAGCGGCTCTCCCTTGTACGTGTCTGCGGCAGGTCAGTGACATGCGGCGCGACGTCCGTGTTGTTGCTGGCGGCGGCCGAACCGGTCACCGGTGCATTGCTGCCCGAACTGTTCTGGATCATCTTGTCCAACGGCAGGTAAAGCAGGTTGCTCTGGCCGTTCTTGTTGCCGGTCACGAGTACCTTGCTGGTGTTGCTGAAGACTTCCTGCATGGTGTCCAGGTACAGACGCTGGCGGGTGACTTCAGGGGCCTTGCGATACTCGGCGACCAGTTTGGTGAAGCGGTCTGCCTCACCCTTGGCGCGCGAGACCGTTTCGTCACGGTAACCGTTGGCATCCTCGAGGATACGCTGGGCCTGACCACGGGCTTCCGGCACAACGCCGTTAGCGTAGGTTTCCGCCTGGTTGCGCGAACGCTGCTCGTCTTCGCGGGCGCGGATCACATCGTCAAAGGCTTCCTGCACTTCGCGCGGTGCCGCTGCGCTCTGTACGTTGACCTGGGTGACGGTGATACCGGTGCGATAGGTATCGAGGAAACGTTGCAGACGCTCCTTGATTTCGCTGGCCATCAGTTCACGACCTTCGGTCAGCACCTGGTCCATGGCGGTCGAACCCACCACGTGGCGCAGGGCGCTGTCGGTCGCATGCTGCAGGCTGATTTCCGGCTGATCGACGTTCAGCACGAAATCCTGCAGGTTGCTGATCTTGTACTGCACGGTCAGCGGCACTTCGACGATGTTTTCGTCTTCGGTCAGCATCTGGCCCTGCTTGGTGTAGGCACGCTCACGCGTGACGTTCTCCATGTACTTTTTGTCGATCGGCGGGAAGTAGATGTTCAGGCCAGGGCCGACGGTCTCATAGTACTTGCCGAAGCGCAGCACCACGGCTTGCTCCTGCTCGTCGACCACATAGACCGCGCTGTACAGCCAGACAGCCGCCAGCACGACGAGGCCGATGCCGAGCAGACCGCCGAAGCCGCCACCACTCCTGCCCGAACCACCGCCGTCGTCACCACCGCGTTTCTTACCACCACCGAACAACCCGTTCAGGCTTTCCTGCAGCTTTCGGAAGGCCTCGTCGAGATCCGGTGGCCCCTTGCGGTCGCCGTTATTGCGGCGCTTGCCACCCCAAGGATCCTGATTATTCGAGTTGCCACCCGGCTCATTCCAAGCCATAGCGCTCTCCATCTGATAAAGCAAAGACGCACCCACGGCGCGCCGACCAATGCTACAGAATGCCTGCCGTTGCGGCACAACCGCTTTGCCAGGCTTTTATTGCAAAGTGTGTTGCTCGATGAATTCCATCGGCTGCAATCCTTCGCGGCTTACCAGTCGATTCAACTCGACCCGGGGCAAACGAACGGCCAGCAGGCAGATGCCTTCTTCGTCGTGTTCTTCTTTCTGTACCGCGCCGAGTTCGAAGAACTGCGCACGCAGTCGAGCGAACCGTTGTGGCAAACGCAATGTGCCCACAAACAAATCACTGCCCAGCAACTCGGCAATGGCTTGCTCAAGCAATTCCAGACCCGTGCCATCACGCGCCGACAGCCAGACCCGTTGTGGCTTGCCATCGGCATCGCGCTGGATCTGTGGCTCAACGCCTTCAAGCAAATCGAGTTTGTTGTATACCTCGAGGATCGGCAAGTCCTGTGCCCCGATCTCGCCCAGCACCACCATCACCTGCTCGATCTGCAACATGCGATCCGGCTCGGCCGCGTCGATCACGTGCAACAGCAGGTCGGAGTTGCTCGACTCTTCGAGCGTAGACCGAAATGCCTCGACCAGCTTGTGCGGCAAATGCCGAATGAACCCTACCGTGTCCGCGAGAACAATCGGCCCCAGGTCGTCCAGTTCCAGACGGCGCAGGGTCGGGTCCAGCGTGGCGAACAACTGGTCGGCCGCGTACACCTCGGATTTGGTCACGTTATTGAACAGCGTGGATTTACCGGCGTTGGTATAGCCCACCAGAGACACGGTAGGGATATCCGCACGGGAGCGGCCGCGTCGCGATTGCTCGCGCTGGCTGCGCACTTTTTTCCAGACGACCCTTGATCTGACGCAGACGTACCCGCAGCAGACGCCGGTCGGTTTCGAGCTGGGTTTCACCCGGGCCGCGCATGCCGATACCGCCACCCTGACGCTCAAGGTGAGTCCAGCCGCGAACCAGACGGGTGCTCATGTGATCAAGCTGGGCCAGTTCGACCTGGAGCTTGCCTTCATGGGTACGCGCGCGCTGGGCAAAGATATCGAGAATCAGGCCGGTACGGTCGATCACGCGACACTCGAAAACACGTTCGAGGTTACGTTCCTGACTGGGCGTGAGAATGTGATTGAAAATCACCAGATCGGCCTTCTCGGCATGGACCAGGTCGCGTAATTCTTCGACCTTGCCGCTGCCAATCAGGAATTTGGCGGTTGGCCGATGACGCGGTACGTTAAAAAAACGCAACGGTCTCGGCGCCCGCCGAATTAGCCAATTCCTGAAACTCCTGCGGATCTTCGCGCGCCTCAGGGTCCTGACCTTCCAAGTGAACGAGGATGACTCGCTCACCACCACCGTGGCGCTCAAAGAACAAAGGAGACTCCTATCAGGCGTTACCTGGCTCAGCGTCACCTGCATCGGATTCGGTTGCGCTAGGCAGACGAATTGGACGTACTGGCACGACTGTCGAGATAGCGTGTTTGTAAACCATCTGGCTGACGGTGTTTTTCAGCAGGATAACGAACTGGTCGAACGACTCGATCGTGCCTTGCAGTTTGATACCGTTGACCAGGTAGATGGACACCCCAACTTTCTCTTTACGTAAAGTATTCAAGTAAGGGTCTTGTAGCGAATGCCCTTTTGACATGTGCCGCACTCCTTTAAGGATTCAATAATAAAAATAGATAATTCAGATGGCTTTGGCCGCCACACCCCCAAGGATAGACGGCAATTGCAAGGACTCAGCTCAATATGGAGATGGTCCCAAGGTATTTCAAGGCGCGTGGCAGATTGTCGCAATCAAGACTGTCCAGCCAGTGCAGTTCTTCCCAGCTGCGCAGCCAGGTGAACTGGCGCTTGGCCAATTGACGCGTGGCAATGATGCCGCGTTCCTGCATTTCAGCTAACGACAGCTTGCCATCCAGGTAGTCCCAGACTTGGCGGTAGCCTACCGCACGTATAGACGGCAACCCGGCATGCAGGTCACTTCTTTTACGCAGGGCTACGACCTCGTCGATGAATCCCTGTTCCAGCATATTTGTGAATCTTTGTTTAATGCGTTCGTGCAGTACCTGGCGATTTGCCGGAGCAATGGCCAAGTTCGCGACAGTATAGGGCAATTGTTGCCGTCCCGAAGCGGCTGCTTCAGTACTTTGCGCAGATTGTTGCTGACGCAGGGCAGTCATGCTCTGACCGCTGACCCGATAAACCTCCAGCGCCCGACTCAGGCGCTGCGGATCGTTCGGATGAATGCGTGCCGCCGACACCGGATCGATAATCGCCAATTGCTCGTGCAGGGCTTGCCAGCCAAGGCGTGCAGCCTCTTCTTCGATCTGTGCGCGGACTTCAGGATCAGCCGCCGGCATGTCCGCCAGGCCTTCAACCAACGCCTTGTAATAGAGCATGGTGCCGCCGACCAGCAGCGGAATTTTCCCGCGCGCGGTGATCTCGGCCATGGCTTGCAGGGCATCGCGACGGAAATCCGCAGCCGAATAGGCTTCAGCCGGATCGAGAATATCGATCAGCCGGTGCGGAAACTCGGCCAGCAACTCCCTGGAAGGCTTGGCGGTGCCGATGTCCATGCCGCGATAGACCAGCGCCGAGTCGACGCTGATCAGCTCGCACGGCAGCACCTTGGTCAGCTCGATGGCCAGGTCGGTCTTGCCCGCAGCGGTCGGGCCCATCAGGAAAATCGCTGGAGGAAGCTGGCTCATCAACGACCGCGCAGGAACAGTTTGTCCAGATCGTCCAGGCCCAGTTGGGTCCAGGTCGGTCGGCCATGGTTGCATTGACCGCTGCGCTCGGTGTTTTCCATGTCGCGCAGCAGGCCGTTCATTTCTGGCAGGGCCAGACGCCGATTGGCGCGAATCGCACCGTGGCAGGCCATGGTCCCGAGCAGTTCGTTCAGGTGTGCCTGAATCCGGTCGCTGGTGCCGTATTCCATAAGATCCGACAACACGTCACCCACCAGCCGATTGGCCTCGGCCTGCTTGAGCAGCGCCGGAATCTGGCGGATCGCCAACGTTTCCGGGCCCAGACGCTGCAGCTCGAAGCCCAGCTTCTGGAACCATGCAGCGTGTTCTTCGGCGCAATCGGCTTCACGCTGACTGACCGCCAGTGACTCCGGCACCAGCAGCGGCTGGCCGCTGAGACCTTCGCTGGCCATGGCGATTTTCAGGCGTTCGTACATGATCCGCTCATGCGCGGCATGCATGTCCACCAGCACCAGACCCTGGGCGTTCTCGGACAGGATGTAGATGCCCTTGAGCTGCGCCAGTGCGTAACCAAGCGGCGGAATATCTTCCTGACCGGCCGGCAGTGCGTTGGCATTCGCTTCCGGCAACGGTGCGAAGAACTCGCGGTAAGCGGCTTGAGCCTCGGCGGCCGGCGGGATCGCCGATTGCGGACGTGGCGTGTACTGATACTGATAAGCGCCGCCAGCGCTGGCGCCCGAAGACGTGTTGAACGCCGGTTGCGCTTGCGGTTGCTCCAGCAGCGCATTGGCTGCCAGACGCATTTCACCCTGTGGGCCGAATTCGCCGGCCTCGATGCCCGTTGGCCGAACGACAGCGGTCGTCACGGAACCGGCCAATTGATCCTCGGGACGCACATCGCCCAGCGCACGGTGCAGCGTGCCGTAAAGGAAGTCATGCACCATGCGCCCGTCACGGAAGCGCACTTCGTGCTTGGTCGGGTGCACGTTGACGTCCACCGCCGCCGGATCAACCTCGAAAAACAGCGCAAACGTCGGATGACGACCGTTGAACAGCACATCGCGATAAGCCTGACGCACCGCATGCGCCACCAGTTTGTCGCGTACCGCACGGCCGTTCACGAAAAAATACTGCAAGTCCGCCTGACTGCGGTTGAAAGTCGGCAACCCGACCCAGCCCCACAGGTGCAAGCCGTTGCGCTCGATCTCGATCGGCAGCGCCTGCTCCAAAAAGCCTGAACCACAAATCGCCGCCACCCGCCGGGCGCGGGCCGCATCATCGTGGGCCTCGTGCAGGCTGAGGATGGTCTTGCCGTTATGGCGCAGATGGAAGGCGACGTCGAAACGCGCCAGCGCCAGACGTTTGATCACTTCTTGCAGGTGATCGAATTCGGTTTTTTCGGTCTTGAGAAACTTGCGCCGCGCCGGCGTGTTGAAGAACAGGTCGCGCACTTCCACCGAGGTACCGACCGGATGCGCTGCCGGCTGTACCCGAGGCGCCATGTCGCGGCCTTCAGTCTCGACCTGCCACGCCTGCTCCGCATCGCGGGTGCGCGAGGTCAGGGTCAGGCGCGCCACGGAACTGATCGACGCCAGTGCTTCACCACGGAAGCCGAGGCTCATCACCTGTTCGAGGTCTTCGAGATTGCGGATCTTGCTGGTGGCGTGACGGGCCAGCGCCAGCGGCAGGTCGTCGGCGGAAATACCGCTGCCGTCGTCACGCACCCGCAGCAGCTTGACACCGCCCTGTTCGACATCGACGTCGATGCGCCTGGCACCGGAGTCGAGGCTGTTTTCCAGCAACTCCTTGATCACCGAAGCCGGGCGTTCGACCACCTCACCGGCAGCGATCTGGTTCGCCAGCCGTGGGCTGAGCAGTTCAATGCGCGCAGCGTTCAACACCTGGTTCATTCTTTGGACGCCAGTTCGGTGCCAGGGATGGTCAGGTGCTGACCGACCTTCAGCTCATCACTGCTGAGGTTATTGGCGCTACGCAGCGTCGCGGGGGATACCTGATAACGCACCGCAATCATCGCCAGCGTTTCGCCCGGGCTTACGCGGTGATCACGCGGGCCCTGGGCGATCTTGCCGGAGTCACGCAGCCAGGCGATGTAGGTGCCCGGTGGCGGGTTCTGCTGGAAGAACTGGCGCACGCCGCTGCTGATCGAGCGGGCCAGCGCCTGCTGGTGGCTCGATGCCGAGAGTTTGTTCGCTTCGTTGGCGTTGGAGATAAATCCGGTTTCGACGAGGATCGACGGGATGTCCGGCGACTTCAGCACCATAAAACCGGCCTGCTCCACCCGCTGCTTGTGCAGCGGGGTCACGCGGCCAATGTTGGTCAGGACTTTCTGACCGACGTTGAGGCTGGAGGTCAGCGACGCGGTCATCGACAGGTCGAGCAACACACCGGCGAGCATGCGGTCCTTGTCGTCAAGGCTGACGTTGCCGGCACCGCCGATCAGGTCGGAACGGTTTTCGCTGTCGGCCAGCCAACGGGCGGTTTCCGAGGTGGCGCCGCGATCGGACAGGGCAAACACCGAGGCACCGAAGGCTGCTGCAGACGGCGCGGCGTCGGCGTGGATCGAAACAAACAGGTCGGCGCCCTTCTTGCGGGCAATTTCGGTACGGCCGCGCAACGGGATGAAGTAGTCGCCGGTCCGGGTCAGCTCGGCGCGGAAACCTTTCATGCCGTTGACCTGACGCTGCAGTTCGCGGGCGATCTGCAGCACCACGTCTTTCTCACGCTGGCCGCGCGAGCCGGACGCACCCGGGTCTTCGCCGCCGTGGCCGGCGTCGATCACCACAATGATGTCGCGCTTGCCGGCCGGGGCCGGTGGCAACTTGATCGCCGGTTCCGACGGCGTGACCGGCACGGCCGGCACGGTGGCGACCGATGGCGTCGGAGCTGGCGGCGGCGCCGCATCGGCCGGGTTGTCGAACAGGTCGACCACCAGACGGTTACCGTATTGCGCGTTCGGCGCCAGCGAGAAGCTTTTCGGGGTGACGGCTTTTTTCAGGTCGATGACCACCCGCAGGTCGGTCGGCGTACGCTGGGCCGAACGCATCGCGGTGATTGGCGTGTTGGCGGTCGAGACTTTCAGCGGCGCACCCAGGGTGGCGCCGTTGATGTCGATCACCAGCCGATCCGGTGCGGTCAGGGTGAAGACGCTGTGCTGCACCGGGCCGCTCAGGTCGAAGACCAGTCGCGTGTTGTCCGGCGCCCGCCACAGGCGCACGCTGTTGACCTTTGTCTCGGCCACAGCGTTGACGGTCACTGCCATCAACATCAGTCCAACGGCAGCCACCAACGCGCGAAAGCGCATACCTAACCCCATCATTTAATTGGATTCCAATGCCAAAGCGGCACACCAGGCGTCGCCACGCGAGCCCTGGGATAAAATTTTCAGCGAACGCCCGCTGTCTTGCGGGCTAATGGTAATGGTCAGGTCAGGCTTTGGCAAAAAGCCTGCACCTTTATCGGGCCACTCGATCAGGCACAGCGCGTCGTCTTCGAAATAGTCGCGGATGCCGAGAAACTCCAGCTCTTCCGGATCGACCAGGCGATACAGATCGAAGTGAAAGGCGCGGATGTCACCGATTTCGTAGGGTTCGACCAGGGTGAAGGTCGGACTTTTTACCGCGCCAACGTGCCCCAGGCCACGAATGATGCCCCGCGACAGAGTGGTTTTGCCCATGCCCAGGTTGCCTTCGAGAAAAATCAGGCCGTGGCCCCGGGTAACGCGGGCGATCCGTGCGCCAAAGTCGCTCATGGCCTGTTCATCGGCCAGGTACAGGGTTACTTCAGACACGGTGCATGCTCCTCCAACAACTGACGAATGACTGGAATCAGATCACTGGCCGCCAGCCCACGGCCGAATTTACCTTGTTGCGCACCGGCATTGGCGTGCAGCCAGACCGCCAGACACGCGGCGTCGAAGCCGTCCATGCCCTGCGCCAGCAGCGCCCCGGTCAACCCGGCGAGCACATCGCCCAGGCCAGCAGTGGCCATGGCCGGATGGCCTTGATGACACAGCGCCAGACGCCCATCGGGATGGGCGATCAGACTGCCGGCGCCTTTGAGCACAACAACGGCCGAGTATTTCTTGCTCAACGCTCGCGCGGCGGCCGGACGATCGGCCTGAACCTCTGCGGTGCTGATCCCCAACAGGCGCGCTGCTTCGCCCGGATGCGGGGTGATCACGCAATCCTTGGGCAGGTTGACCGACCCCGCAGCCAGCAGATTCAACGCGTCGGCGTCCCACACTTGTGGCAGCGATGCATTGGCGGCAGCGGACAACAGCGCTCGGCCCCAACTGGCCTGTCCAAGTCCAGGGCCCACCACCAGCACCGAGACTTTTTCCAGTAGCCCCATCAACTGATTGGCCGACGACGTGCCAAGCACCATGACTTCCGGTATCCGCGTCAGCGCTGCCGGGACATGTTCCGGCCGGGTTGCCAGCGACACCATCCCGGCGCCGCTGCGCAGGGCCGTTTCGGAACTGAGCAGGATCGCCCCGCCAAACCCCTGATCGCCGCCGATCAACAGCAAATGCCCGAAGCGCCCTTTATGCGCAGCGGGCGCACGCGCAGCCAGTCGCGGAAGATTAGCCGTCACGAGACGCACAGCGCTGGCAGGAGCGTCACAGTAGATGTCGGCGGCGGCTTGCAGATCGTTAAACACCAGCGCCCCGACCTGATCCGCCGCATCACCGGTGAACAGGCCGAGCTTCAAGCCGATAAAGGTCACGGTAAGGTCGGCGCGAACCGCAACGCCGAGAACATGCCCGGTATCGGCAGACAGTCCGGAAGGAATATCCACCGCCACCACCGGCAGGCCACTGGCATTGATGGCCTTGATCGCTGCGGCATACGGCTCGCGTACATCGCCGGTCAGCCCGGTGCCGAGCAAGGCATCGACAATCACCCCGCGCAGCTCGCTGTGCGCGGTCCAGCCCAGCACGGCGACACCATCGTTGATGGCCTGCGCATAAGCCTGCGCCGCGTCGCCCTGCAAGCGTTGCGGATCACCGACGGCCAGTACTCGCACCGACCAACCGGCCCGGTGCGCCAGCGCGGCGATCAGAAAACCATCACCGGCGTTGTTGCCATGCCCGGCAAGCACAGTCATTTGGTTCGCCGCAGGCCACTGTCGCACCAATGCGCGCCAGGTCGCATGAGCGGCGCGCTGCATCAATTCGAAGCCCGGCGTACCCGCAGCGATCAGCCGCGCATCGAGTGCTCGCACCTGCGCGGCGCCATACAGCGCGTCGGGTAATTCATCTTTCGTGTGCGGCATGCGTCTTCGGGCTCCGATGTCTGGCAGAATTATACGCACCTCAGCTCCGGTTTCTCTCGCCTCATGTCCGCCATCACCACAGATCTGCCCGCCCTCGCCCAATCGATCAAGGATTGGGGCAGCGAGCTGGGCTTCCAGCAAGTCGGCATCAGCGGTCTGGACCTGGCCGAGCATGAGCAGCATCTGCAGCGCTGGCTCGCCGCCGGCTACCACGGCGAAATGGATTACATGGGCGCCCACGGCAGCAAACGCTCACATCCGGAGGAACTGGTTCCCGGCACGTTGCGTGTGGTTTCGCTGCGCATGGACTACCTGCCCGGCGACACGCAAATGGTGCAAATGCTGGCGCAACCGGAGAAAGCTTACATCTCGCGTTATGCCTTGGGCCGCGATTACCACAAATTGATCCGTAAACGTGTGCAGCAATTGGCCGACAAGATTCAGTCGCAGATCGGCCCATTCGGTTTCCGCGCCTTCGTCGACAGCGCCCCGGTCCTGGAAAAAGCCATCGCCGAGCAGGCCGGGCTGGGCTGGATCGGTAAAAATACGCTCGTGCTGAACCGCAAGGCCGGCAGCTATTTCTTCTTGAGTGAACTGTTTGTCGATCTGCCGCTGCCCGTGGACGAACCGCACAGCAGCGAACATTGCGGGCGCTGCACCGCGTGCCTGGACATCTGCCCGACCAACGCCTTCGTCGGCCCCTACGTGCTGGACGCCCGACGCTGCATCTCGTACTTGACCATCGAGCTGAAAAACGCCATCCCCGAAGACCTGCGCCCGCTGATCGGCAACCGCGTGTTCGGCTGCGACGATTGCCAGATCGTCTGCCCGTGGAACCGCTTCGCCCGACCGTCCGGAGAAAGCGATTTCAAGCCGCGGCACAACCTGGACAACGCCGAACTGGCGGAGCTGTTCCTGTGGGACGAGGACAAATTTCTCAGCAGCACCGAAGGCTCACCGCTGCGCCGCGCCGGTTACGAGCGCTGGCTGCGCAATCTGGCGGTCGGCCTGGGCAACGCGCCATCGAGCATTCCGGTACTGGAAGCCTTGAAGGCGCGCCGTGATTACCCGTCCGATCTAGTCCGCGAACACGTCGAGTGGGCGCTGAAACAACACGGTCAATTGTAGGAGCTGCCGCAGGCTGCGATCTTTTTGACTTTGATATCTAAAAAGACAAGATCAAAAAGATCGCAGCCTGCGGCAGCTCCTGCAGGGGAATGCATTAATGCTCGTCGTTATAGACGAACTTGGGCATTTCCCAATGGAAACGGATGGCCAGCAACCGCAGCAGAAAACCGCCGAACAGGGTAATCAGGATCGCCTGCTCGCTCGGCACATTCAGGTACAGGCAGAGCATGTAGCACCACGCGGCGGCGAACGAGACGCTGGCGTACAGTTCGCGGCGGAAGATCAGCGGGATGTCGTTGCAGAAAATGTCGCGCAGGATGCCGCCGAACACTCCAGTGATCACGCCGCTGACCGATGCCACCAGCATGCCGTGGCCCATTTCCAGCGCAGTCATGCAGCCAATCAGGGTGAACGCCACCAGGCCGACCGCGTCGAGCACCAGAAACAGTGAGCGCAGGTGACGCATCCAGCGCGCGGTGAACACGGTGAGCATTGCGGCGGCCGAGGTCAGCACCAAATATTCCGGGTGCTTGACCCACGTCAGCGGATAGTGCCCAAGCAGCACATCACGCACCGAACCACCGCCCAGCGCCGTGACACAGGCGATCAGCACCACCCCGAACCAGTCCATGCCGCGCCGTCCGGCAGACAGCGCGCCGGTCATGGCTTCGGCGGTAATGGCGATCAGATAGAGCATCAGCAACATGGTGGCGGTCCTGGCAGGAAGGCGCGCAGTCTAGCCATTTCGGGGCCGCACCAGAAGGGGGCGCGAACACGACGCCCCCCGGCATCAAAACTTGATGAAATGCTTGCGGTAGTGCTGCAGCTCGGCGATCGATTCGCGGATGTCGTCCAGTGCCAGGTGCGTGCTGCCCTTCTTGAAGCTGTCGCGCACGTCCGGTGCCCAGCGTGCGGCCAGCTCCTTGAGCGTCGACACATCGAGGTTGCGGTAGTGGAAGTAGCTTTCCAGCGCCTTCATGTGGGTATAAAGGAAGCGCCGATCCTGGCAAATGCTGTTGCCGCAGATCGGCGACTTGCCTTTCGGCACCCACTTTTCCAGAAAGGCGATGGTCTCGGCCTCGGCTTCGGCCATGCTGATGCGGCTGTCGCGTACGCGCTGGGTCAGGCCCGAGTTGCCGTGAGTGCGGGTGTTCCACTCGTCCATGCGGGCGAGCACTTCGTCACTGTGGTGAATGGCGATCACCGGGCCTTCGGCCAGGGTGTTCAGGTCACTGTCGGTGACGATGGTGGCCATTTCGATGATGACGTCGTTTTCCGGATCCAGACCGGTCATTTCCAGGTCGATCCAGATCAGGTTCTGCGGGTTTTGCATATTCGGGCTCCTAGGCAATGCTGCGCAGTTTAGCCTAGGCCGGTGCCCGGGCGTGCTAAACTCGCGGCCGTTTTACCTAATCGCTGCATTCTTCAGACGGAACACCCATGGCCAAACGCCAACTCAATCGTCGTCAAAACTGGCGCATCGAAAAGATTCAGGGCGAGCGCGCCGCCCGCGCCGCCAAACGCGAGTCCTCGGCGGTCGAAGCCCTTGAGGGCGGCGACCTGGGGCCTGAGCAACACGGCCTGGTGATCGCCCACTTCGGGGTGCAGGTCGAGGTCGAGGCCGTGGACGGCGATCTGGCCGGTCAGGTATTCCGTTGCCACCTGCGCGCCAACCTGCCGGCTCTGGTGACCGGTGATCGGGTGGTCTGGCGCGCCGGCAACCAGGGCATCGGCGTGATCGTCGCGCAACTGCCGCGCACCACCGAACTCTGCCGCCCGGACAGCCGTGGCCAGCTCAAGCCGGTCGCTGCCAACGTCGACATGATCGTCATTGTCTTCGCGCCACTGCCCGAGCCGCATGCCAACCTGATCGACCGCTACCTGGTGGCCGCCGAACACGCTGGCATCCGTCCGTTGCTGCTGCTGAACAAATTCGACCTGATCGACGAGCAGAACGCCCCGGCGCTCAACGCGCTGCTGGCGGTGTACCGCACGCTGGGTTATCCGGTGCTGGAAGTGTCCGCGCATCACGGCAACGGCATGGAGCAGTTGCAGAAGCAGCTCGACGGCCGCATCAGCGTATTCGTCGGCCAGTCCGGCGTCGGCAAGTCGTCGCTGGTCAACAGCCTGCTGCCGGAAGTCGAAACCCGTGTCGGCCCGCTGTCGGAGTTGTCCGGTCAGGGTACGCACACCACGACCACTGCGCGCCTGTTCCACTTTCCGGGCGGCGGCGAGTTGATCGACTCCCCGGGGATCCGTGAGTTCGGCCTGGGCCACGTCAGCCGCGCTGATGTCGAAGCCGGCTTCATCGAGTTCAACGACCTGCTCGGCACCTGCCGCTTTCGCGACTGCAAGCATGACCGCGAACCTGGCTGCGCACTGCTCAAGGCCCTGGAAGATGGCCGCGTGCAGCAACAGCGGATGAACAGCTACCGCTCGATCATCGCCAGCCTGCCGGAAACCGGCTACTAAACATCTGCACTGGCAGCCCCCCGTCCGGGGGCTGCCGGATGTCGGACCACGCCTGACAAATCCCCCGACCGTTTAAACGTCAGACCTTTCTGACAGGCCTGCTCGCACCTGCTTGCAGGACATTTCTCTTTCCGCGCGCAGACCTTGCGGGCGCTTTCCAGATGCCTAGATTGGGTTGTTCCTTCGCACCTTCGCGACCTTCGAGGAACCCCATGCAGACCTACCATTTGTTCATCAGCCATTCGTGGAACTACGCCCACGCCCACGACAATCTGGTACGCCTGCTCGGCGCCAGACCGGATTTCAGTTTCAAGAATTTTTCCGTGCCGCCGCACAACCCGGTCATGGGCGCGCAGACCGACAGGCAGCTCGAAGAGGCCATCGAAAACAAGATCCGTCCGTGCTCGGTGGTGCTGATCATGGCCGGGATGTATTCGACCTACAGCAAGTGGATCAACAAGGAAATCGAGATCGCCAAGCGCATGGGCAAAGTGATCATCGCGATCAAACCGTTCGGCGCCGAGCGCATTTCCACGGTGGTGCGTAATGCGGCGCACGCCGAGTGCGCGTGGAATACCAATAGCATCATCGGTGCGATCCGCCAGCACACGGCGGTGTAACCATGCGCAAGGGACTGTTTATCGGCATTAACGACTACACCCATGTTTCGCGACTGAGCGGTTGCAGCAATGACGCCATGGCCATGGCTTCGGTGCTGAAGACCGACGCGAACGGCGATCCGAATTTCAAGAACGTGGTGCTGACG